>JAQUZV010000254.1 GCA_028691155.1 Victivallales bacterium | reverse complement strand
CTGTCCGGCAGCCAGGCGTCGAACACATAATTATTCCCGGTGTGGTTGACGAAACAGAGCCGATAACCCTTGTAGATATAGGGCTGAAGGTCGGCGTTGCCGTTGGCGGTCGTGGCGGGAATGACTTCCGCCACATAACGTCGGTTGCCGATCGCTTGGGCCCGGGCCAGTGAAATGGCCGAACCGATGGCGGTAGAAGCGGCATCGACCCGATTGCTTTTGGTCAATTTTTCGAATGCCGGCAACGCCATCCCGAGCAGAATACCGGCAATGGCAAGAACCGCCAAAATCTCGATCAGCGTATAGGAATGTTTGATTTTATACCGCATCTCTGTCTGCTGTCCTGATTAATTGTGCCAACTGCCGATATCGTCGTCGTTTTTATTCTGGGAATTGACCCCTTTGCGGAGCCCGTTATTATCTTCGGCATTCTTTCCGTAGGAATAGACGAACACGTCTCCGTTCAGTTGGGTGGCAATAGTGACCTTACCGTCATAGTTGGTGTCCATGTAGATGACATAACGATTTCCCCACGGATCGGCATAGGTGGCATTTCCGGCGGCGTTGGCCGGATCGAGAAATCTGATTTTACGGGTATTACCCTCTCCCATATCGGCGGGATTCGGATCATTGTCGTCAGTTGGAGCCTGGGTCAACCAGTGGATCAATTTATCATATTCAGCATCAGCGTCTGTCACCTTGCTTCCCCCCAGTTTCAGATCTCCATTTACATTGCGGGTTGCCGGAAAGATACCATAGGTACTTTCATAGGCTTTGATGGCGGTTTTAATCGCCGTAAGTTCAGTTTTGGCTTTGGCTTCCTTGGCCTTTTCCCGCACGGAGTTGATGCCGGGGATCAGCAGGCCCATCAGGACGGCAATGATGGCGACGACCATTAAAATTTCGATCAGGGTAAAACAACGTTTCTTCATCATATTCTGCCTCAAAATGTGTTTATTATCGATAATTTGACGGTTACTGTAACGCACCATGGTTGCAAAATGTCAATAATTGGCGATGTCGTCGCTGTTTTTGCTGTCGAAATCCGGTGTGCCGTTTAAATTGAAAACGGCATTGTTCGAGCCGACTTTGCCGTCCGGTCCGGCTGAACCGAGATCGAACATACCGGCATTGTGCGCTCCCGGGCACTGGTAATAGATGGGTTGTTCCCACGCATCGGCCAGAACATCCTGGCCATTGTATTTTACCGATGAATTATTCTTGACCGTTTCATAGTCAATATTTTTATTGAAAAAAGTACGTTGATTGTCTATTTCCGCCGCGGGAAGTCCCATATTGGAAAGATCCAGATAAAAAGGACCGCCCTTGCTTTGGGGGTAATAGCCGTATTTTGTCTTGAAATTTTCCAGTGCGACTTCGATTTTGTTGAGCAGGGTTTCGGTCTTGGCGCGCTTGGCTTTACCCATGGCCAGGCCATAAACGCCCAACCCGATACCCATCAGGATACAGATAATGGTGATTACGGTCAGAATTTCCACCAGTGTGAAAGGCCGATGGCGATATTGTCGATCTGAGAAAAACCTCATAACTTCTCCTGCGCATTCAGTCCGTATATTACCCGGGTATATCCGTGTCGTCAACCGCAAAACGGGGCGTTTTACGGGGATATACAAGGCTTCCGAGAACTAATATAATCAGCAGAAAGTTAAAAGGCAAGGAGAAAAAAGCAAATAAAGTCAAAAGTTTGCGGAAAAAGCTCGAGGCCCCGGTGGCGAGAGGCCGTTTTCACTCGAGGAACTCGAATTCGCCGTCATGCCGGGCATAGATGTATCGGGGAAAGGAATCGCGGTCCTGAAAAGATATCGTGTATGCGTATTCTTTGGTCTCGTTCTGTTGCTGACCGGCCTCCAGAGGGAATTCCGCCAACTGTTCGATCAGGGGGCGGTAGTTTTCTCCCGCCGGGGTGGCCGGAATGGGCAGGTTGCGCTCCTGAATGATTTGTCCTTCCTGTCGGCACGTCAACCGGAGCGAAAACGGCGGACAGGTAAACTCGCTGCGGTTGATGAAAAGGAAATAGAGGCGGTCGATACTGATGACTGCGCCGCACTGTTGCCAGCCGTCGGTATAATTGGTTGAACTGTTACGGGAGATAAATCCGGACGAGTCCCAGGGCATCCATTCCGCGTCGGGATATTTGGCGGCGAGATAAACGGCAAGGCGATGGTCGCGGTCCGTAAGCATCGGCTGCACCAGCTCGGGATGGGTCGTTTCGTTGATTATTTCGATATGTCCGTCGGACCATTCGGCACTGCCTCCCCAATAATCCAGGATGGTGGAGAAGCCTTGCGCGACCGAGACGCGGGCGAAACGTCTTTCCCGGTTGAAGACGGTTTCCAGCCGATCGGCGAACGGCGACATGACGACCGTATAACGGAGCAGGTTGAGAATGCGATACTGCTGTTGCGCCCATCGGCTCCAGAAACGCGGCGCCAGCGGGGTTTGGGTCGGAAGGATTTCGGTTTCACCCAGATATTCGAACAACGTGTCCCTGGTCCATTGCGGCGGTGCTTCAAACCAGGTCTCGCCGGTGGTGGCGAAATCGGGTTCGATAAACTCCGGGATAATTTCGTCGCGGGCGGTATTGAACGCGGTCAGCCAGTTCCGGGGAATGGGTTGGGTTGCCGGCGCCAATGGCTCCGGCGGCATAAACGCTTCCCGGTCGACGGCGCGGCGGCGTTCGTTGAGCGCGGCCGTCAGACCGCGCATGACCGGCAGCGGCGGGGCAAGATATATATCGGGAAATCCGTAATCCGACCAACCGGACATCATCAACCTCCATTAAAAGTTCTGGTTTCCGACCTGCGGGGATTTGTCAACCGGACGGGAGAGTAATGCGGCGGTAATTTCGACGCGCGACGGATCGCCGGGGGTTTAAAATATGACCGGAGATATTATAATATCTTGACGGGTGTCGACGACGGTTGTTGCAATGCGGTCCGGATGACGCCTGCTTAAGAGACGGAAGCGCAATATGATGCATAAATGACGGGCAAATAACGGCCGTGTCGGCGTCATTTCAGCGGGGCGTCGGAGGCGTAAAAGGGAGAAGGATCATGACCAGACGAATGATTTTCCGGTTTATCGTAATGTTTGTTGCCGGAACGGCATTGACGGCGGCAGCGGAACCCGCCGCCATGCAGATGGCATCAATCGACTTTCCTTCCGGCGCGGCGATGCCCCGGAAGTATACTCTGTATGGGGCAAATATTTCTCCGGAACTGCATTGGCAGGGCGTTCCGCCGGGAACCGCGGCGGTGGTGGTAAGTTGCATCGACAGCCACCGGATGGCCCGGCAATGGGTCCATTGGCTGGTGATCAACATTGACCCGGTGGTGACGTCGTTGCCGGAGGGGTGCTCCCGGGGGATGCTGCCGCACGGGGCGGTGGAACTGAAGAATTCTTTCGGTACGACGGGGTACGGAGGTCCGCAGCCGCCGGCGGGAACCGGGGATCACGTCTATATCTTTACCGTATATGCCCTGCGGGAACCGCTTCCCGGCCTCGGCCCGGACTCCTTCGTCACGGCGGCCCGGCTGCGGGAGCTGCTGCGGAATAGGGTGTTGGGGCAGGCTTCCTGTTGCGGGTCGTTCCGACGCTAGATTGTGTCGTCACGAGATGTGTGCTATATTATGGCAACATCACAAGGAGAAAAGATGGCGGATGCATACAGGCGACATGATATATCGGATGCAACGTGGAAGCGTTTGGAGGCACATTTACC
>JAQUZV010000253.1 GCA_028691155.1 Victivallales bacterium | reverse complement strand
CCGGCAATTGTGCCGGCAACGCCGGGAAAAACTTTTTCAACAGCCGTCCGGCGGTCTGTCCATTACAATAGACCGCATTCAGCCGGGAATGTTCCCGCACGAAAGCTGTAATATCATTGGGTTCCGGGCCCCGGATATCGGCGTCGAGACTGCCATCCCGGCGACAGGCGGCCAAAACATCCCACAGCGCCACCTTGCTCCCCACCAGCCGCTGCAGACGTTCGGAATACGGCAACGCCGGGTCGAATCCCAGCAGTTCGCCCATGATCGGCCAGAACGCATTGCGCGGATGACCATAGTATTCATGCCGCCGCAAGGACTCCTCACCCGGCATCGAACCTAAAATCAATACTCCGGCCGCCACTCCAGCCACCGGTGGAAACGCCGTCTTTCTCATCATTGCTCCCGCATGGCCCGACGATAATAACGCAACGTGGCCGCGGAAAAATGATCCGGCCAGTGACGCAGTTCCACGACCCCCCAACGTCCCAGCCGCACTTCAATCAGATCGAAGCGATACGGCGAACGGGGATTGCCGATACGCTGCCGGTAACGCCGCGCCGCCGCCATAATCCGCAGCTCCTGCCGGGGATTGAGTCCCGCCGCCGGACGCGCCACCGTGGTAACATAGCGGGTCTTCACTTCCACAAACGTCAAAATACCGCCGTCACGGGCAACAATATCGATCTCTCCGGCTCTAACCCGGTAGTTGCGGCACAGAATATCACAACCTTCACCGCGCAACAGCCGGCAGGCGAGGTCTTCTCCGCGCCGTCCCAATCGCAAATGCCGCGCCCGGAGCAAATGGAACGGCGCTCTCACCGCTTACCGCGCCGGAACTGTTTCCGGTGCTTCGGACGATTCTGCCGCCGAAGCAACCGCCGCCCGAGCCAGAATGCCTTCCAGCAGCGGATAAAAATTCAAATCGACCCGAACCGTCGCCATTCCGGCATGGTTGGCCGTATTCCGCAACACATCCACTGCTTTGGAAATATCCGCTTCGGAAAGTCCCTCGCGCAATTTGAGTTTCTGCGAAATGTCCTGATGTTCGGAGGATTTCAAATTATGCAGTTGATCCAGGGCCTCGGGATTGACCATTACCAGTTGGAAAAACGGTTCCGCATCCTTAATGGAAATTTTTCCACCCAGCAAACCGTTGACAAAGCGATTGACCTGTAAAGCTCCGCCCGTATCGCGTTTCAGGTATTTTCCCTGGAAATTCAACGCGATGAAGGCTTCCGGCAAAGAACTGCCATAAAAACCCAGAATTACTTTCGCTACTTGTTCCGACGGTATCTCACCACGGGTCAAACGTTGGGAAAACTGATTGACCACCCGGGTAATACTCTCTTTTTCCTGTTTATTAAGCGGCAATTCGGCCAGAACCTGATGCACCGAATAATCGATGAATTCCGAGATTTTTTTGTTTTTCCAGACCTCGAATCCGCCGGCCTTGTTCACCTCGTAACGGAACCAGAGGCCGACCGCTACCCCGCCGGCAATAACAATAATCAACAGAATAAGGCATCCGATCCCGATCTGTTTCATGCATCCAGATTTTTTCCCATTGCTCATTTACGCCTCCACCAGATTGTTTTAAGTTGACGGTTCATGCCGAAAAAAAATTAATTCCTGGCGCCCTGCCCCTCCATTCGCCGCCCCGGCGGCATTACCAAACCAATGGTTCTTTCATCCCCCATCATCATGCCGGAACTCAAACCGGTTGCGGCAACAGGTCCTGCAACCCCGGCACCGCCGCCACCTGTCCATGACACAATGCCAACGCCAACGCATCGGTGGCATCATCCGGGATACCGGCAATCTCAATGGCAAAGCGCACCGCCATCATTGCCGCCACCTGCCCCTTGGTGGCACTGCCGCTCCCGACCACCGCCTGTTTCGCCTTACGCGGCGAATAGGCATAGATCGGAACGCCCTGTTCCGCCAGAGCGGCAATAATCGCCCCCCGCGCCATGCTCAAAATCAGCGAAGTTTTGACATTTTTGCCGTAAAACGCCTCTTCCATCGCCACGCAATCGGGATGAAAATTACGCACCAGTTCGCCGACGCCGCCGTAAAGACGCCGCAGACATTCGCTGTGGGACAGTTCCCGGGCATTGCCGATAATGCCGCAATCGACGATGGCCGCGCGATCCGCGGACTGCATCTCGATCACGCCGTAACCGGTGCGCCGCATCGCCGGATCTATCCCGAGAATAATCATACCCGCCTTGTTATTCACCCACCTGATCGGCGATTTCGTCGGCGATTTCAAAGTTGGCGTTGACCGACTGCACGTCGTCGAGGTCTTCAAGCTTATCGATCAACCGCAACACTTTGTCGGCATCGTCCACCGTTTTGAGTTCAACGACATTCTCGGCCCGACGGGTCACCGCCGCTTCCTCAACGGCAATACCGGCCTGTTCGAGCGCCTGAGCCATATCGGCAAACGCTTCCGGAGCGCCCCAGATTTCCGCCACGCCGTCTTCCACGATGATATCTTCGGCGCCGGCGTCGAGCACAATGTCCATCAGCTTATCTTCGTCGGCGTTTTCACCGGTAACCACAAAATGCGCCTGGCGTTTGAACATCCAGGCCACGGCGCCGCTGCCGGCCAGATTGCCGTTATTGCGGTCGAGCGTCATCCGCACTTCACTGGCGCTACGGTTCCGGTTGTCGGTCAGACAATCGATAATCATGGCCACGCCGCAGGGACCGTAGGCTTCATAGACGATCTCTTCATAAGTGATATCCCCGAGTTCGCCGGTACCTTTCTTAATGGCGCGGTCAATATTGGCATTCGGCATATTCTGAGCTTTGGCGGCCGCCAGGGCGCTGCGCAGTCGGGGGTTGGCCCCGGCGTCTCCGCCGCCGATTTTGGCGGCAATCATGATTTCTTTGGCCAGATTGGAGAAAATCTTGCCCTTTTTCTTGTCGGTCGCATCTTTCTTATGCTTGATATTGGCCCATTTACTATGCCCGGACATAAACACCTCGAATTTTTTTTAAAGTTTTCTTATCGTGACGGTGCATTACGACCCGCACCGCCGGATCAATGTAAATTTGCCATAATGTATCCGTTAATTTGAAATTATCAAAAAAAAACCTCCGGGAACCGTTAAAATTTGCCGGTTACCATGGAAAAAAACGCCGCTACCGCCGGATCCGTGCGGCATCTTAACCGGTAACCATCACCATTATGGTGTCGGAGCCGCCGGAGGCACCGTGGGCTGGAGTTCAGCGGCAATCCGTGTCAACCGTTCCTGAACTATTTTGAAGTATAATTCGCCCAGGTGTCCGCCGACCCGGTAATAAAAACAACGTTCGCCCATGGTTTTACGGAGCCAGACATGATCCTCCGGCCGCTCCAGAAAATCATTGGCCGTATGAATGACCCGAATATTCGGCGCCGTCGCCAGATAGGAGGCAATGGCTTTCATTCCGGACCGGGAGTTGAGTTCATCGACCGTCAACTGCCGCCGCTCCTTGGCGGAATAATATCCGACGACAAACCTCCGGACATAATCGGCAAAGCCCATGTCGCCGATGGCGTGGTAAAAAGCCGTCCGTCCGCCCCAGGAACATGCGAGTCCCGGCGGCGCCAGTTCCGGATGATCGCGAACAATGGCCATGGTCGTCTCGTTCATGGTAATTTTGAAGTTGTAGCCGATCAGCACTTCGGCTTCGCTGTTGGTAAACGGCAACTTTACGGTTTTATCCGCAACGGTCTCCTTTGCCATGCGGCGGTCATTGCCGCTG
>JAQUZV010000252.1 GCA_028691155.1 Victivallales bacterium | reverse complement strand
ACCGCGGAACAGCTCAGCGGCGTCGGTTCGCGGCGGCTGTCGCTGTTTACTCCGGCGCAGAAGCGTACTTTCATCACCATGCGCGCGCTGGCGGCGTCTCCGCTGCTGATGGGCGGCGAACTGACCCTGACGCCGGACGAGGATTTCGCCCTGATTACCAACCCGCATCTTCTGGCCTGCAACCGCAACGGGGTTACCGGTCGCAAGATCTTTTATGCCAATTATCTCGATGTGCGGAAAACGCCCCGGCATGACGACGCCGATCATGGCTGGCTGGGCATTTTCAACCGCCATTGCACGCCGAAACGGATGGTAATGACGGCGGCCATGCTGGGATTGCCGGAAAACCGTTATGCGCAACTGCATAACCTCTGGGACGAACGGATGATCGATTTCCGGGCTAACCGGCTGGCGGTGGATATTGCTCCGGGCGACGTGATGTTTCTGGCCTATTGACGTTCGGTTTGTTATCGTTGTCAGTCGTGATGGGAAAATAGCGCGGTCCGGTGAAACGGACGAAGAAGGAGGGGGAAATGAGTCTGAAAAACTGGATTGCGGTTCTGGGCCGCAAGGTGGAATGGTCGCGGGAAGAGCATGATTTTGAATTTTTCGACGGTTCGTTGTCCGGTTCGCCGTGGTCACAGGTGGTTGGTGGTTGGTTGGCTCCGGCGGTCATTGGCGGTTATGGGGTGGCGGACATTGTCCGGCGGCATGCCGCATTATGGTGGCGCGGCAATGGACTGGAGTTGTTCGGTACCAATGCCGTCCTGTTGGGAAGTGCGTTAATCGGAGCCGCGCTCTTTTTACACGGCCGCTATTGCTGGCGGGCAACCCGGAAATTGGCCGTGGCCGCGCCATGGCTGGAAGGCGTGTCGCTGCTGGGCGGTATAATCGCTTTCATGACCCTGATCTGGCGCGTAATATGGCGGTGATGCTATATTATCTGCGGTTGCCGACGGTGCGTCCGAAAGTGCTGTGGCAGGAGGAGGAACTGCCGCTTGCGGATGAAGTGCCGACGGTGCGTCCGAAGGTGTCCCGGCAAATGGTCCCACTATTGTCTGCCGATGATGTGGAGGTGCCGACGGTGCGTCCGAAAGTATCCCGGTAGGTGGTGGTAGCGGCCGGAGGCGGTGAAACTTTGACGGTTGGGGTCGGTATGGAGGTGGTAATTTGCGGCGTGGTTGCCGTTGGCGGCGAAACCACGTTAACGATCGATGTCGAGGCGGTGTCGGTGTCCGGCTTTGCCACATCGGTGGCGTCGGTGTCGCTGTTCTGTTTGGCGGCAACATAGCCCGAAGGCGGTGAAACCATGGTTGTCGGGGTGGATTTTGCCGTGGTTGGACCCTTGTTGACCTGGTGGACGGTTAGGGACGACGATTCCTTGGTTGTCGTAGCGGAAACGGCAGCGGTAGCGGTCGTGGGCGGTGCCGTTTTGACCGGAGTGGTTACAATTTTTTCCTTGGGGGCGGCATCGGTATTGGCAGCATCGGTTGCCGTGGTTGCCCGGGTCGGGATGCCGGCACATAACAACAACAGGAAAAGACCGGATTTGGATATCATTATTATCTCCTTGTCAATGTGTTGCTTATAAATATTTCCGCCGAATAATGACGAGTGGGTAATCAACCTCGCATGACGTAAGATACCAATAAATTTCTGTTTTCTCCCCACCTTATAATGGGAATAATAATTCCGGAAACGGTTTTTGTCAACCGTCGGGGGCGATAATTCCGGGTCCGCCGTCGATTTCCGGCGGCGGACCCGAGAATGTCAATGGAAGGCGATCATGATTTCCTTGCCGTCGGGGCCGGTTGCTTCCTGCAACACTTTGCCGGCCGTGTCGGTGACGGTAATCCGATATCCGTCCGGGGTTCGATGCACCGTCAGATCGAAGGTCCGGCCGAAAGCTTTGATCCGGCGCAGCTTGGCTTCGTTCCACGTTGTCGGCAGCGCCGGTTTGACGGTGAACGAAGTGAAGGAGCGCGGGACGATGCCGAACATCCCTTCCGTAAAAATACGACAGTACAAGGCACTTTCCGCCGCCAACTGGCTGCCGTGTCCTTCCGGATATGCCTCCACCGGATAGGGCACATGTTTGCCGAGCAGCCGTGAACGCGAGTAGTTGGCCAGATACGGGTAGGCGCGGTCGGCGTACCGGCAGAAGAACATGCCCCGGAAAGCGTACAGCGCCGAACGATCCCAGTAGACATTGGTGCCGGAAGCGCTCAGCAGGCCGTCGCCGAACCAGAGGCGATCCGACAACAGGGCGTCGACGGTGCCTTGAGCCCGTTCGTCGATACCGAAGACCAGCGGAATGCCGATCCAACTGCGCAGCACGGTGTTGCCGTCGTAATAGCGATAGGTGGCGAACCCTTCGACTTCGGCGGCGAAATAATGGTTGATGGCCCGGCGCAGCTCTCCGGCGGCGCGGCGGTATGCCCGGCCGACGGCGGCAGTCTCGCCGAGGGCGTCGCAGAGATCGGCGCCGCGGAGCAGAGCATCGTAATAGAGCGAAGAGGTGCACAAATTGGCCTTGCCGGCGGGCAGACGTCTTTCCAGTTCGTCGGCATCCGAGGCCACCACGCCGTCCGGAGTCAGGTGACGGCGGCAGTATTCCAGCGACCAGCGCACCAGAGGCAACAGTTCCCGGCCCCAGTCTTCCCGTCCTGAGGCCAGCGCAAAGCGGGCGGCGCCGTGGGCAATCATCGCCATGTCGCCGCGGTCGCCCGCGCCATGCCAGGTCGCACGTCCTTCCGCAATAATCGAACTGGGGATCGGACGGTATTCCGGGTTGCAGTAGGCTGCGAACATCCGGAAGGAGTTCATGGCGGCGAGGTTGCCGGCCGGGTTGCCGATAAACGGGCACAGCGGGTTGGTGTATTCCGCTTCATCGTTGGCCCAGATGGCGGCAAGATACCTGGCGTAGCCGCCGGGGGCATGCATCAGGCCGCCGCGGGTGGCAAAAATACTCTCGGTGGTATGGAACTTGGCGAAGGCAAACATCGTATTGATGACCGGATCGGGGGTTTCCAACACCAGATCACGGAAAATTTCCTGCGTCATAGCCAGCCGGGCCGCCAGCTCCGCTTCGCCGTCGCCGTAATAGGGGGGATCGTCGGCGCGGCGTCCGGCGCGGCTGATGGTATAGGTCAGGGTTTCGCCGGGAACCAGGCGGGTCGGACCGGTGCCGGGCTGCCGGATTTCTACCAGATAATGACCGAAAACACCGTCGCCGGAGATATCGGCGGCATAGGTCGGCACGGTAATCAGGTGAGGAGTGGTATCGTTGTTTTCAATGGCGACAACTTCCAGTTCCGCTGCCTGGTTGAGCGCCGGGAATATGACCCTCCGCAATGACAATGTACCCTCCCGGTGGCGCGAAATCGCCTCGAAAACGCCGTAAATGCCCAGTTCCGTCACTTGGCCGGGATCGAGCGGCTTCCCGTCGCAGATCGCGGCTGGGACTTCATTGCCGTTGGCGCAGATTTCCCAGGCCGAGTGCGTCTGGTCGGGAATGGTCCGCAGCATGGGAAACTGCAACCGATGCTGCACTTGAAAGACCCCGGCGGCGTCGACCTCCCATTCCAGAATGAGATTGACGGCGCGTCCGCTCATGGTAAAATGATCCTTGAGGTTAAGCGGATGAGCATAGCGAATGGCGTTGGTTCCATTGCTCCAGTCGGTGGCGACGGGAGCGGGCGGGGTTTGATCCGATGCGGCGTCGGAGCCGAGGATCAAGGCGGCCATGAGCGGCAGTAATGG
>JAQUZV010000251.1 GCA_028691155.1 Victivallales bacterium | reverse complement strand
GGCATAAACCGCGGCGGCCAGATTGAGGAAGAAAAAACGGAGTCGCAGCTTTTTCCGCCCGGGAAAATCCCGGCCGCGGAAATAGGCGCCGATGGCATATTTGGCCGGCCCCTGGAAGTGGAGGGCGCTGAAACGGATGTTCCGGTTGAGCCGGGTGTTGTAACAGTATGGCGTTCGATCCTGCCAGGTAATCAGTTTGTGGCGGTGCAGCCACGTCAGTTGATATTCGTGGTCGAACCCGCCGTGCGGGGTGTTGAAATTGACGTCGATGGCGCGATCGGCGATAATGTCGGCCAGGTTGAGTACCCCCGTGGCGCCGTATTCATCGAGGTAACCGCGGGCCAGGTCCATGTCGGAGATTCCGGCGTTCGGGTCGCCGCCGCGCCGGGATAGCAGTCGCGGCAGGCCATCCGGGTGGGCATAGACCTCATGGCAATAGTTGCAGAATGCTTCCAGTTCCGGCATGGTCCAGAACGACACGCCCGCCGACGCGGCGTGACGCTCGGGGTAGATCAGCATGCCGCAATGACAATCCGATCCCGCCGCCCGGCGCACGTATTCGAAATCGTCGTAGTAGAGCACGTCGGTATCGCCGACGAAGCAGCACTCCAATTGCTGTTGCCGCATAAAGTCGCGCAGAATGAACCAGCGTTGCAGGCAGAACAGTTCATAATGGTAGGAGTTGGTGGAATGATGGCGGTAGATGGCGGCGAAGTCGCGGGCGGCGGCGGAACAGGAGTCGAGATCGTAATGTTGGATAAAATCGAACCGGTCGTTGGCGCGGTCGCCGAGCAGAACAATCGGGTGGCCGGGATTGAAATCGACGGCCTGGCGCAAGGTGAATTCCATATAGGAGGCATAGCCCCGATGAATAAAAATAATCGGCATTTTCATGTCAATAACCTGGAATTTCCTTTTGTTGTCATTATCCGTTTTTATTGGCGCCGGCGGTGGTTCCGCCGCCCAGATAGCGTCGGGCCTGGCGATAGAGCCGCCACCACACCGGCGCAACCAGTCCCGTATAAACCAACAGCAACCCGGCGGCCATGCCGAAATTTGCCGCTATCGACCACCCCGCCCGGGCCGCCGGAATGGCCGCTCCCAGACCGAGCGCTCCCGCAATTCCGGTCATGATCAGATCCCGGCGCGGCAAGGACAGCGAGGGCAGTTCCCGCCGCAATGCCGAAAAACTCATGGCGGCGATGACGCCGTAGGAGAGGGTGGTGGCCAGAGCGGCTCCGACCAGTCCGAACGGCGGAATCAGGAGCAGGTTGAGCACCAGGTCGGCGACAACGCCGACGGCAATGAGGGCGGCTGCTTTGCCGGCGCCCCGCCCGGCATTGAGGGCGCTGAGAAAGAAGTTCGCGGCCGCCAGCAACGGGGCGGCGGCGCACAGCACCAGCAGCGGCGCGGCTCCCGCCCGGGCCGCGGTATTGAAGGCCAGTTCCAGCACATCGCCGCCGAGAAGCACGGTGCCGATCAGCACCGCCCAGAAGATAATAAACAGAATGGTGGTCATTAAGGCGCAGATCCGGCCGATTTCCGCTTCGGCCCGGTGGTGCCACAGTTCCGCTACGATGGGGGTAAAGACGATCGGCAGGACCGACAGCAACTGGACAATCTGGGCAATTGCCAGCGCGACGTTATAAATGCCCACTTCGACCAGGCCGCGCAGCCAGGTCAGCAGCAGGGTGTCGGCATTGCCGATCAGCGTCATTCCGGCCGCTCCCAGCGCCACCCAGCGGCAGAGGCGCCACATGTCCAGCGCGTCGTCGCGTTTCAGACGCGACCATGATTGCAGCCGTATTCTTTTCCAGCGGCGGAGGGCCAGCAGTGAGACCGCCAGCGCCAGCAGCGACGCCGCGGAAAAAATCCCGGCCGCCACATCTATGCCAAACCGGGGGATCAGCAGCCATACCGCCATAAAGATGGCCACAACTTTGAGACTTTGCAGCAGATTCTTCAAGCCGAATGCCTTCAGCGAATCCATGACGGCCGCCGGACAGGTTTCCAGCGACTGGAAGATCAGCAGCAGCGCCACCAGGATAAAAGCCGTCAACCCGGACGGATAACGGTAATAGTAATTGACCAGCAGCGGCGCGAAGATCAGAAACAACAGGAACATGGCGATGCCGCAACCCAGTTTCAGATAAAACATCAAACTGTAGATTCGTTCCGCCCGGTCATTGTCCCCGGCGGTAAAGCGGCGTGACATCATAATGGTTCCGCTTTGTCCCAGCCCGAAATCGAGCAGGGCCAGAAATACCGTTACCAGCGAGAACGCCGCATAGAGGAAGCCGAAATCACGGGGCGGCAAATTGCCCTGCAAATGACGCCGGATCAGAAAATTGCCCAATCCCAGCACCACCGTGCCGATCAGGGAAATGATGGTTCCCTGCAGCAGGATAACCAGATGGTTTTTGTTTTTGGCCGTCATCTTATGGTGTGGGCGGCGGGGCCAGGACCCGGTAAATGATAAATTGACGGTTTTCGCTCAATTTCCGGAACAGTTGGGGAACGTTGTCGAGTTCCGCCACGAAATTTTCCGCATAGCGGCTCGGCGAGTCATGGTCGAACTGATCGGCGATTTTGCTTTTGTCCACGACGACGAACCAGATATCCTTGTCGCGGAACATCCGGTATTTGCCGTTGATATCCAGGGCCCAGACCTTTCTGGTGATGTCCCAATACGGTTCCAGCGGCATGTACCGCCACTTGTCGGCGTACATGAAGACCTTGGCGTTTTTATTGTCGTCGGTTTTCAGATTTTTCATCACGGCGATGATCTGGCGGAAATCGGGATCGAACGAACGCAGTTGATGAATCTTGGCCATTACCATTCCCGCCTGTAGCAGCATGACCGCCGCCAGTGCAATGAAAAACCCTTTGGCATATTTGAAATAGTCGCACCCGACGGCGAAAATGAAAATCAGAAACGGTATGCAGGGGAAGAAATAACGGATATCCGGGTTGTGCCACAACATGTAAGAGGCCGGGATTACGTAGCAGATCACGACGAGTCCGGCCATGGCCAACGGTCCGGCCTCCGGTGGCCGTTGCCGCCACAACCGTTTGAGATTGACCAGCAAGCCGAGGCCGCCCAGCACCATCATTACCAGAAATGCCCCCATAAAAATGAACCAGTTTTTCACCAGGCGCAAATCGCCGGGATAATAGAAGACCAGATGGTTGGCGGCGACGGCGGCTCCCTCCGGCGGCGTGGCCGCCGGAACCGATGCGGGCGCGGCAACCGTTGTCGCGGCAACCGGAGGCGCATTCCAACCGACGCGTCGGCTTAATTCGGACCAGGCGCTGCGGAAGGTATGGGCCAGTTCGTTGTGCTCATGCAACGTGGTGTATTTGACGGTGAAATAGTCAATGACCAGAATGGTGACGGCAAATATCACGGCGGCGGCCACGGACCACAATATCGGATAGCGACGTTTTTTCCAGTCGGCCCGCCACAGCAGAAGCAAAAAAAACGGCGGCAACAGCAGAAACGCATTTTCCTTGATCAGCAGGGCCAGGACCATAAATAATATCGCCGGCAAATACTTGCGTCGGTTCAGGAAAAAAAACGCGGTCACCACTTGGGCGGCCATGGGAATATCCACATACATCAGGATGCCGAACAGTGTAAACATCGGCAATGTGGCCAGGGCCAGGACGGCAATCGGAACCACGCGCTTCCGTTCTCCGGACCAGTCTTTGACCAGCAACAGAAAGAAGATCAGCAGTTGGGCGGAGAACAGCAGATGATAAAGTTGAATGCAGGAAAAACTCGGGCAGAGGCGATAAAAACATGCACCCAGAT
>JAQUZV010000250.1 GCA_028691155.1 Victivallales bacterium | reverse complement strand
CGCTTTTTGATAAAATCCGGGATAATTCTTCACGTTTTTGTTCCAGCCCCTCATAGTCCACCGATGCCGTCGGAATAATAATCCGGAAACAGGCCGTCTTGCCCTTCCGCCGCAAATCGTATATAACCGTTTGCCATTGCCCTCCGACGGTCCGGGTAAAAAGCAATTCCAAATCTTCATCCGAACCGGATAGCGTCAAATGAGCAGACGCATCCTGGGCCGAAGTTCGATACAATCGCCATCCCCCGGATGATAACGTCAAATGATCCTGCTTCTCCAACATACTGGTCTGGAGACATTTCCGGTAATCCGCCCGCGGCAGTTCCGCCGTCTGACGCTTGACCTCCGGCAGATCGCGATAACACGCCGGCGCCCGGTCGCGGTACCATTGCCCAATCAGCGCGTTCAATGCGGTGAAATCATTTTTACTTAATTTTATCCTGTTCTCACCGGTCTCCCGGTTTTCCCCCAACGCCGAGACAACGATTGCAGTACTGCAAACAACTGCCGTCATGGTTTTGATGCCGAAATCAAACATTGCTTTTTCCCCCTGAATGTTCCTGTCACTGTTCCGGTTAATGGTCCTGGAAAATCGCCGCCGTCTTCAATTCACCACTTGCCGCAACGGCAAATAACAGCCGCATCCGGTTAAGATATGACGTCCCGGTAAAAAATGCCAGTTGCCGCCCCTTTTTAATTCGAAAAATTATCCTTCCGGGAAAATTACGGCAGACGGTAAAGCATCTCCAGCACCGTGTTGCCGACCGTCTGCAGCGAGGTCGCGGCAATCTTGTCCATCGTGTCTCCACCGGTATGCCAATAGGAATTATCCGGACCGTAGGAAAAATCGATCAGATCGATGGCCGGAATACCGGCCCGCACAAACGGCGTATGATCGTCGAGCATCCGGGTTGCCGACGGGACGAAATATTTTTCGTATCCCAGCTTTGCGGCGCTTTGCCGGCAAATATCCCGCAGTTCCGGATCGCTTTCGGCCGGAATCATCACCGTCAAATCCCGGTCGCCGATCATGTCCAGCAGGATCATGGCCCGGCACCGCCCGAGTTCGCCGCGCTGTTGCAGGCCCTCGACATAGTGACGGCTGCCATGCAGACCGTCGTGCGGTCCATACTCCACCAGACACTCTTCGCCATCGAAAAAGACGAAGCGCACCGTATAACGGGGCGGCACCGGGGCGGCGGTCAACGCCTTAATCACCGCCAGCAGCGTTCCCACTCCGGACGCTCCGTCGTTGGCTGCAGCAAAATCCGGCGCAGTCAACAATTTCTTGGCGTCATAATGGCACCCCACCACCACCACCCGGCGACTGCGCCCCGGCACCTCGGCCACGACATTGCGGAATGTCAATGGCCCATATGGCGTAAGATCGTCAAAAGTGTCCACGGCAACTGCGGCGCCGTAGTCACGGGCCCGGGCGGCAATGAATTCCGCCTGCCGCCTGGCGCCGGAAGTACCGGAATGACGCGGCGTCATGGCCGCCGCCGCCGCCGTAAGTTCAAACGCCAATTGCCGATCCAGTTGCGGCGCCGGCACCGGCGGCCCGCCGCAACCGGCGGCCATCATCATCACCCCGACCAGACCAAGAACCAATCCCCACCGAAACATGCTGCAATCCCGCTGTTGTTCGTCCACTGTTACCGTTTCGATTACCTGTAACTCCGTTCATGAGGATTTACAAGCCGGAGAAGATGCGAATTTTTATCACTGCCGAACATTGATATTTCCCCCAACAATCATTATAATCTATAAAGATACTCCCGGCAGGTGCCGGCAACCGATTCCCAGGGGGAAAATTGCATCAGGAAGAACAAATCAAACCAACAGCAGGAAATATGACGGCGCCATCGCATCATACCCCCGGCAGCAGCCGACGCCAATATTCTTTTTGGTCGTCCCTGTTCCGTCGGCCATCATGGTATATCTGGCTGGGGCTGTCTCTGGCCATGGGGGTTTTCCTGCTGAACCATTATCAGTCCGAGCAGTCCCGCCGCATGGACAATTTGATCCGCAAAGAGTCCGAACTGATGAACCTGACCGGGATTCAAATCACCTCGGACTTTAAAACCGTAATTCATGATATCCGTTTTTTGGGCCGCCCTCCCTTTACCAAGGTCTGGTTCTCCGCGTCCCCGGACCGGAAAAATTTCGAAGACGATCTGCTGGCCCTGAGTCATGCCAGACCGCATTATGCACAAATGCGTTATCTGGGGCTCGACGGACGGGAACAGATCAGAATCGACTGCGACCGCGAGGGTCACAGTTCCGTCATCTTGCCCGATCAGTTGCAGGATAAATCGCAACGTTATTATTTTCAGGAAGCCGTCCAGCTCAAAGAGGGAGAAATTTACCTTTCTCCGCTGGACCTCAATATCGAAGATCAAACCATCGTCACGCCGTATGAACCGATGCTGCGTTTTATCGCCCCGATTTTTCAGGATGGCGAAAAGGTCGGTCTGTTGGTGCTTAACTACCGGGCCGACGAAATCATCCGACGGGTCAAGCAGATCGACGGCATACTGCTGAACAAACACGGCGGCTGGATTTGCGGCGGCGGCGCTAAAAACTGGCAATTCATGTCCAACCCCAAGGCCACCATGCAACAATGCATCCCAAAACTCTGGCACCAATTTGCAGACCGGGACGCCGGACATTTCTTCTTTAACGGCAATCTGTTCATGTTCCGGGAGATCAACCCGGCGGAGATATACTTCTCTCTGCCGTCATCCAGCTACGTGAAAATAAAATCGGGAACGTCCCATCCCGCCACCGTACCCCACTGGTATCTGCTGAAAGAAATCAAGACCCCGACCGCGGTCATCGGTACCGCCGAACTGGCGCTGGTCTTGTGGTCCATCTGGACTATCTTTGCCGTTCTGGCCGCCGTGGCCATCATCATCATCGGCCGACAGATGAATGTGGCCCAGCGGGGCAAATACCGGCTGAAAATGATTTTCCAGAATGACAAGGACCCCTTTCTGATTCTGGTCGACGGCCGGATTGTCGATTGCAATGACGGGGCGTTGCAGGTATTCGGGGAACAGGAATTGAAAGGACGTTATCTGGCCGACTTTTTTATGCCGCAGCAGCCGGACGGCCGGGATGCCGCCGCCGCCCGGCAGGAACTGATGGCGGAGTTACAGGAGCAGCAGACGCCGCTCCATTTTTCCTGGTGCTACCGCCGCCGGGATCAGACGCCGATCTATATGGAGGAAACGCTGCTGCCGACGGAAAAAGTCTCCGGCGGCCAGATTTTGTCCATCATGCACGATATTTCCGGACCGATGCAGCAACGGCGGGAACAACGCATCCGGGCGGCCATCGACGAATTCATCGGCAAACTGGCCCAGCGCTTTCTGGAACTCCCGCTGGAAAAAGCCGCGCCTCAGGGGTTGGAAGATTTATGCCAGTTGACGGGAGCCATCCTCGGCGCCCTCTATTCCGCTCATGAAGCAGATCATGATTTTCACCGTCGGTGGTATTGGCGACGAGATCAACACACTCCCATGCCCATGTCGGTTATCGGGGAGGAATCCATTCAGACCATCATCACCGCCATGCGCAACAGAAAAGCCGTAATAACCGGGAATTCAGGCCCCGATTCGGCCCCGATGCCGGAGTTGATCTGTGCCCAGCACAATGTAGAACTCGTTTGGATGCCGGTGTTTTTTCAAGAAAAAATTCTGGGCTTTCTGAAACTGGGCTTCGACCAGAAGGTGGAAATGTCGCCCGATCACCGGATGATGTTGCGGCGCTTTGCGGAAAATCTGGCGGCGGCTTACAACCGCAGCGCCGTGGAAGCGGC
>JAQUZV010000249.1 GCA_028691155.1 Victivallales bacterium | reverse complement strand
GTCCCATCACCCGGATCATCAAGAACAATTTCGGCTTCGGCGGACACAATGTAACCTTGATTCTGGAAAAATTCACCACCGACTGAAGCACCGTCACCGTCAAACCGCACTTGCAATATCGGCCTTGACGGATAATATTGCTTTCTGCTCCGGAAGCCCGCAGTCACGCCGGGACGGAGCAACAATCGGGTTATCATTGTTGGGAGAAATTGGTCATGACGGAAGAAATCGTTCTGGACGGGAAAAAATTCACCGGCCATCGCATTGCCACGGAACATACCGCGTTGCTGCTGATTCAGGGTCGGGCGGGGTTTCTGGCCTGTACCTATCTGAATGCGGAGGTAGCCGATCGCCTCGGCGACGCCGCCGCCATTGTCACCGGCGTCAAAACGTTTGCCGACATGTACGAGGCCAAAGTCATCCGGGTCAGTAAAAGGGCGGCCGAGCTGGGAGTCGCAACAGGAATGACCGGACGCGAAGCACTGTTGCGCCTGGGCTGAAAAAATGAGCAGGATCAAGGTCGTCGCCGACGATAAAATTCCCTTTCTCCGCGGGGTGCTGGAACCGTATGCCGAGATGAGTTACCGGCCGGGAGCCGCCATCGGTCCCGACGATGTCCGCACCGCCGATGCGTTGATCATCCGTACCCGTACCACCTGCAATGCGGCATTGCTGGACCACAGCTCAATTCGCTTCATCGCCACGGCCACGATCGGATTCGATCATATCGACCGGGACTATTGCGCCCGGCGCGGCATTGTCTGGACCAGCGCCCCCGGCTGCAATTCCGGTTCGGTACAGCAATATCTGGCCTCCGCACTGCTCAATCTGGCCGCCAAACGAAGTTTCACGCTGGCGGGAAAAACGCTCGGTGTGATCGGAGTCGGCCATGTCGGCAGCAAGGTTGCCGCCGCCGCGGCCGCCCTCGGCATGACGGTGTTGTGTTGCGACCCGCCCCGGCAACGCCGCGAAGGCGACACCGGATTTGTTACCGCGGCAGAACTGCTGGCGCGCGCCGACGTGGTTACCGTTCACGTCCCGCTCGACCCCGACGGGGAACCACCGACCCGGCATCTGATCGACGCGGAATTTCTGCGGCAACTGCGGCCGGGAGCGTTCGTCATCAACAGTTCCCGCGGCGAAGTGGTTGCGACCGCGGCGTTGCAAGAGGCGCTGAAGTCGGGCCGCCTGGGCGGCGCCGTCCTCGATGTGTGGGAAAATGAACCGGACATCGACCGTGAACTGCTGCAGTTGGTCGATTTCGCCACCCCCCATATCGCCGGATATTCCGCCGACGGCAAAGCCAACGGCACGTCGGCCGGGGTCAGAGCGCTCAGCCGCTTTTTCGGACTGGGACTTGACAACTGGCAGGTACCGGACATTCCCGCGCCCGCCGCAGCGCTGCTGCCGCCCTCCCCCGGTTTGAGCGGAGAAGCGGAATGGCGTCGCGCGGTCAACCACTGTTATGATATTGCCGACGATGACCGCGCCTTGCGCGCCGCCCCGGACAATTTTGAAAAACTGCGCGGCAATTATCGGTTCCGGCGGGAATTTTCCGCCTTCACTGCCACCGGGTCGCCGGAGGCCGCCACGCTCGCCCGACTCGGTTTCCAGGTGGAACAGACAACGGCAGCTGGACAATCATCCGGCCGCATGATATAATACCATTGAGCTTCAACCATTCGAGGATGCCAGGATTTTGACCGGAGGACGAAATTATTTCCGGCAACGTATTGCCGCTGCCGCCATATTGCCGTTGCTGTTGCTGCTGCTACTGACCGGTTGTTCGCAGCAGGATGGCCGGCACCCGCTTTATGTCCGTGCCCAGCGTAAAATTCAAGCGCCGAATATGCCGAGGCGGAAAAACTGCTGCTGGCCTATCTGAAAGTCAATCCCGACTCGGCCAAAGCCGGCAAAGACCTGGCCACATTGTATGACGACCAGCTCAATTTGCCGCTGCGGGCCATCTATTATTACCAGTTCTATCTGGATCACGCCCCCAACGCCGCCGACCGCGCCACCGTGGTCAAATGGCTGGCCACCGCCGAACATAAATATTACCTGAAACTCAAGGACGAATACAACGATCCGGAAGATCTCCGTTCGTTGCGCTACCGTCTGGAAATCGCCCGGGAACAGTTGCAGCAGACCCAAACGCAACTGACCGCGGCCCAAAACCAGTCCCGCCGTTCGAAACAGCAATATCAGGAGCAGTTGGGACGAGCCGGCGACACCGCCGACAAAGCCAAGGCCGAGATTTTGAAACTGCAACACCAGCAATGGGAAAACGCCTATTTCATCAGCAAGCTGAAAAAACAGCTGGCCGAAGCCAAGAAGGCGGAAAGAAATCTGACCCGGGACAACAACCACCTGAAGTTGGAACGCCAGGAACAGGATAAAATCGTTGCCGACCTGAAACAACAGTTGCAACAAGATGCAAAACAATCATCGTCTGCCGATTGGTACCACACCGCCACCGGAGCGGAGCACAACTTCAGTGAAGGCGTCAATCTGTCGCCGCCGGCCTCTCCGAACCAGGCCGACGCTGCCGGCGATGGCACCGACAGTTCCGTCGCCGTACCAACCGCCGTCACCGGAAATACCGGAGCCACGACAGAGCAGCCGCCCGCCCCGACCGATCCGACTGCCGCCGTCCAAGTTTCCCCGCCGTCCGTACCGGCATCCGTCGGCGACCGCTTGGCGGAACCAACGTTTTATAAAGTCAAGAGCGGCGATACTCTGATCGGAATATCCAAACAATTTTATGGCACCGGCAAATACTACCGGCAAATTATCGACGCCAACCGGTCGTTGCTGGATTCGCCGTTGGCGCTGCGGCCGGATATGGTGCTCAAGATCCCGCCCCGGGCAACGGAAAAGCCCCGGACAACCAAACCAAACTGATTTAAACTCAATCATCAAGGTGGAGAAAAAAATGTACAAGGTATCACTTTCCTTTCTCTTGCGGTCGACGCCGGTATTTCTGCTGGCGTTAATGTCGACCGGATGCGGCGGCTTGCTGGGATCGGCATCCTATCATGACGTAAAATACTATGCGCTGAGCGCTCCCCGGGCCCTGCCGAAACGCGGGATCCGCATCAATGTACTGTCCATAAAATCCCTGGTGGCAACCAAGAATAAAATGCTCTACCGCGATTCATCCTGTCTGGTGCTCCAGGACGAATACAACAAATGGATTCAGTCGCCGGTCTTCATGATGCGCCAATATCTTCAGGATGCCTTCAACGCCAATGACCGCGACGGCACTTTCGGCAATAAAAATTCTTATTATCTCTCCGGTTCCATTGTGGCGTTCGAAATCAATCTGGTCCAGAAAACGGTAACCCTGGGGATGGACTATCGGCTGCAGGAAGCGAACAACCGCGAAATTTGCCTTGAAAATGCGGTCACCATCGATGAGCCATACCGCGCCGAAACTCCGGCCGCTTTTGCCGAAGCCATGAGTACGGCGGCGGCCAAACTCAGTCAGCCCATTTTCGATTCCGCCTGGCAACTGCATCGGCAGAATCAAACCGCGGCGGCGGCCCAAACGGCTCCCGCGGCCAAAGCTGCTCCCGCGACCAAGGCTCCCGCAACCGGGACCGGGAAACGCTGATGCATCCAAATGACGCCAATTTACCGGAAGTACTGCTCTCCGCGGAAGTCATCGCCGGCCGTATCCGGGAGCTGGGGAAAGAAATCGCCCGTGATTACGCCAATATTCCCCTCACCGTTATTACGGTGGCCAACGGCGGGATCGTCTTTGCCGCCGATCTGATCCGGGCCATCGAGCTGCCGTTGCAGCTCGATTCCCTCATGGTCGGGTCCTACGGCAGCCA
>JAQUZV010000248.1 GCA_028691155.1 Victivallales bacterium | reverse complement strand
GCTATCGGTCTCAATGCCGGGCGGTTGACGGAATTATGGCCCGGACCGGGAAATATTGCCCGGCGGCTGGACACGCTCCGGAACAATCAGACAAAATTGCGGCAGATTTTCGAAAGTGAAGCCGTGTTGTATCGTCCCATCCTGGCGGTGAAAAACCAGCCTCAGGCGTACTGGCTCCCGAAACGGGACGGCGATCCGCAGTTCGCCGTCCGCCAACGGGTGGAAATAGCGGCACGCCAGGCCGGAATCAAACTGAAAACCATGGGATCGCTCCAAACCGGAAAAATTGTTGCCGGAATCAAAACTTATGAGATGAATATTGTCGCCAACGCCCAAATCGGAGAAATTGCCCGGATGATGGGGGAATTGGCGCATGGTCTTCCGCAGCTGTATCTGGAAAATTTATCGCTCAATCCGGATAATCTGCATCATCCCCGCTATGTGGTTTTCAATGCCACGGTCAAAGCGGTCGCCATCGTGGAGCCGGAAATAGAAGCCGTATTCTGGCCGCCTCAAACCGACCGGGACCGGGAGCGGCAGCAAATATCATCATCCGTTCCCCATGCCTCGACAGCGGGGGATAAACGCAACAACGTTACGGATGCCGGAAAGGAAAAATGAAACAACCGGAAAAATACCGGGCGGCAACTGTCGCCCCGGCCGGTTTGAACGGCGAAAGACAAGACAGCGGGATGTTTTGCGGGGAAAAAGAATGAAGAAGATGTATCTGATCGTCAATACCATATTGCTGATCGCAGCGGGATTGCTGGTGGCGGGACACCTGGATTTTCGTCCTTCGCCGCCGGACAAAGCACTGCGACAGACCCCGATGCCGATTCTGCCTCAGGAAGAAACGGTTCTGCCGGCTCCGCCCCCCTCTTCCCCGCCGCCGGAAAGCATACAGCAGCGAAATATTTTCGATCCGGCGCGCGGTCAACCACGGGAGGAGGAAGATCAGGCAACAGTCCGACATAAATTGCCGGATATGGAACTGATCGGCATCTGCCGCCTGGGAACAACGCTGGGCGCAATCATCGCCCCCAAAAACTACCACCGTCCCGGCATGGGAGGTCAAGCCTCCCGGAAGCGTTACTTCAAAATCAACGAAGAGGTCCTAAACGGATATGTGCTGAACGCCATCGAAACCAATAGAGTAATCCTGCAGCGTGGCCAGGAGCATCTGGAACTGCACATCGGACGAAAACGGTCCGCCGCAATAGCCGCAACCGCCAAACCTCCGGCGGTGCCGCCGCAGAAAGCGGCCCCGCCCGGTCCGGGTGTAAACGCGGCGCCCGGAAGCCGGGCCGGGGTCCCCCCCCCAAACTTTCGTCCGCTGCCGATAACCGGCCATCAACAGCGTCGGCCGTCACGAGCGATGCCATAGTACGGACGGCAACAAAGAAAAAATAGAATCAAACATAACATAAAAGGCAAAGGATCGAAATGATGCTGAAAACGTTGCGGTTACTTCGCGGTATTATGAAAACAACGGAAGGAGACGGCACCATGTTTTATGACCGATCAACGCGTTATCAACAATTTGCGCAACGACTCCGATGAGCATGACGCCCCATTCTCGTCGCCGTGCACCCTATTGATGATGCTCCGACGGGGGGAGATAAAGCAATTCGTCCGGATAAGACACCGGCATCAATCGCTTATCGCAATAAAATATATTTTTCTGACACGGCCGAAAAAGAAAAAAGTATGAATATCATCACTACGGGAAAACAGAAGTTATGAACCGGAATCAAAAAATATGGCTGGGCCTCCTGGCCGGATTGTTGCTGCTGGCCGGATGTAAATCGCTGAAAAAGGAAAAGGAAAAGGAACCGGAACCGAAAACATCGCCGCGCAGCCAATATTCCATTCTGGTGGAACCCGGAAAAGCCGTCATTCCGGAACCGGCGGCGGATTCGGCTCGGGCCATTGCCGCGGACACGGTAAAACTGCCTGATTCGCCGCCCTCGTCCCAGGGGGAAATTGCCCGCCGGGAAAAAAATGTTTCCCCCGGCGCCGCCACCGGTCCCGCCGACACCACGGATATTGCCGCCAAGCTTCTGGGACCAAACAACGACCCCATCAAAGTGGAAATCAATTTCGATGCCGCCCCGCTGACGGATATCATGCCGGCCTTTGCCCAGGCGCTTAATTTCCAGTATCTGCTCGATCCAGAAATCAAGGGAACCATTACCATGACGGTGGACGCGGAAATGAAACGGCGGGAGGTTTGGGCTCTGTTCGAACAGATTCTGTGGATGACCGGATCGTATTGTGCTCTGGAGGGTAAGGTGCTGCATCTCCGTCCGCTGGCTAAAATTGCCCAGGAACGTCGCATGCTGCGTTCCGGATCGAATGTGGAAGTGCAATTGGTGCAACTGCATCATCTGGCCGCCAAGGATGCCGTGCAGCAGTTGAAGCCATTCCTCAGCGAAACCGGCACCGTCAATCCGCTGGAGGGACAGAATGCCTTGTTGCTGGTCGAAAGCCCGGAAAATCTGGCCCGTCTGCTGGGCCTGATCGACCTGCTGGACCGGCGTTCACGTCAGGACTGGCCTTATGTCATTATTCCCTGCAGCAAAATCTCCGCCGCCCAGATTCAACAGGAGTTGATGGACATTCTGCCGGTATTGGGATTCCCGGTCTCGGACAATGACAAAAACAACGATCCTGGCGCCATTCAATTGTCCTGCCTGTCCCGAACACAGTTGATTGTGGCCTCGGCGGCCACGCCGGAACCACTGGAAGAACTGAAAAAATGGGTGGCCACACTGGACCGCGCCGACACCGGCGAACAGGAACGCGTCTTCATTTACAAGGTAATCAACGGTAAAGCGGACGAGCTGATGCAGACGTTGTCGGTCATCTTTCCCACCGAAGGCACGGCGCTGGCCGCCCCTCAGGGCAACAGCAGCACCTCCAATGTCCAGCAGTTAAACTCGTCCAACCAGAATAAAACCCCGGCGGCGGCAACTAAAAACCTGAAAACCAACAACTCCGGGCCGGAAAAGAACAGCATTTTCGATATCCCGGTCAAGGCTTTTGCCGACGGAGTGCACAACCGGCTGGTAATCCGAACCACGCCGCGCACCTACGGCATGATCCACGCGCTGCTAGAAAGACTGGACACCATCCCCGCCCAGGTGCTGCTCCAGGTTCTGGTAGTGGAAATCGAACTGAACGACAATACGTCCTACGGGATGGAATTTTCCAACACCTTCACCGCCGGCAGCAGTAAATCGGTCTACGGCACCAATTATCAGTCACTGGTGCCGGGCAACGCGAAGGAATACGGCGGCAGATATTATATCTTCAACCCGGACAATCCGGAACAGCAGTTCGGTTATATCAAGGCACTGGCGGGCAAGACCAAAATGAAAGTGCTGTCCAGTCCGCAAATTCTGGCCACCAGCCACATGCAGGCCAAAATCTCGGTCGGCAAACAGGTTCCGATCATCAGCGATGAGATTACCGACACCCAGTCCACCACTCCCTCCAACACCTCACTGCGACGCAGCTATCAGTATCAGGACACCGGGATCATTCTGGAAATAACCCCCCATATTACGGAAGGCGGACTGATTTCCATGGAAATGGACCAGGTCATTTCCGAAGCCATCGACAACACCACGGAAGGCATCGATTCGCCGATCATCAAAAAAGACGAATTGAAAACCACGCTGGCCCTACGTAACGGTCACACCATTATCATGGGCGGACTGATCAAGGAAAAATTGAACGAAAAGCTGAATTCAGTCCCCTTCCTGGTCGACATTCCGGTGTTGAACTACCTCACCGGCGACAGCACCAACTCCGTCGAGCGCACGGAAATTCTGGTGATGGTAACCGCCAACATCATCAGTGAAAA
>JAQUZV010000247.1 GCA_028691155.1 Victivallales bacterium | reverse complement strand
GGTTTCATCTGCGCCGGGCACGGGTGCCGGATCGCCGCCGGGTCGCATGTGGAAAACTGTATTTTGCTCGACGGCGCGGATGTGGGGCCCAATGAGTTTCATATCAATGAAATCATCGGCTACGATTATTCGGTGCACCGCGATTTCGCCATCCTCAAGCAGTTGCAGATTCTGGACGGCATCGACTGGCATAGTTGCAAGATCAGTTCGCTGCGGGAGTACGGTTCGGCGCGTGGTTTCTTCCGGCTCACCGACTACGGTCGCCGGGTGTTGATGGTTTCCGATGCTTCCGACGTCGATTTCGACCGCTTTGTCGATCTCGGTCAGTTTCTGGCACGGAATCGGCTTTACACTCCCGAAATCTATGATTTCAACCGGGGCGAATACACGGTGATGATGGAGGATTTGGGTAATGTGATGCTGTTCAACCGTTGGGCGGAAGCTCCCGGCGACCTGACCGTGCTGACCGAATACTATCGCAAGGTAATCAATGCTCTGATCGACTTCCAGTTGCGTGGTACGCTGGCGTTCCGGCAGCCCGATGCGCCACCGCTGCGGGTCTTCGACTACGACTATCTGCGCTGGGAGACCTCCTATTTTACCAAAAACCTGCTCTATGGTGTTTGTGGCCTGAGCCGCGGCGATACGCCCGGGCTGGAGGAAGAGTTCGACGCGCTGGCCGCGGCGGTCGACGCCCACCCCAAGGTATATATGCACCGCGATTTCCAGTCGCAGAACATCATGATGTACGACGGCAAACCGCGGTTCGTCGACTTTCAGGGGTCGCGTCTCGGTCCGGTCGGTTACGATATCATGTCGCTGTTGCGCGATCCCTATGTGCGTTTGCCGCACGACCTGACCGTATCATTGCTGGGTTATTATATCGAACGCTTCATGGCGTCGCCGCTCAACGAGTATGTCCGCACTTCGGCGCAGTTCCGTATTTACGCCGTACTGGCGGGGTTGCAGCGACGCATGCAGGCGCTGGGGGCGTACGGTTTTCTGGCGCTGGTCAAAGGCAAGGCGCACTATCTGGATTTTATCCCTCAGGCGGTTGAATATCTCCGTAGCGATCTGGACGATCTGCAGCAACTGCGTTGCGGCATTGAATTGCGGGCACTGGAAAACTGCTGGGACGCGGTGGCCGAGACGGCGCAGCGGCTGAAACGGGAACGCGGATGAAGGTTTATCCGATTCAGGCGGTGATTCCGGCGGTGCGGCAAATGTTCGCAACCGGGACCCGCGGTGTTCTCAGCGCGCCTCCCGGCGCGGGAAAATCCACCGTGCTGCCGCTGGCGCTGCTGGAGCATCCGTGGTTGGCGGGACGTAAGATCATCATGCTGGAGCCGCGACGGCTGGCAGCTTATACTGTGGCCCAGCGGCTGGCGGAAAATCTCGGTGAAGAAGTCGGCGTTACGGTGGGGTATCGGATGCGGCTGGACCGTTGTGTCGGTCCCCGGACCCGGATCGAGGTGGTGACCGAAGGCGTGCTGACCCGTTTTCTGCAACACGATCCCGGCCTGGAGGGCGTCGGCGCGGTGATCTTCGACGAATTTCACGAACGCAGCCTTCAGGCCGATCTGGCGCTGGCGCTGACGCTGGACGTGCAGCAGAACCTGCGCGACGATCTCCGGTTGCTGGTGATGTCGGCCACGGTGGACACGGCGGCGGTTGCGGCGCTGCTGGGCGATTGCCCGGTCGTGGTTTCGCCGGGACGGTGTTTCGACGTTCAGACGGTTTACCGTACCACCGATATCCCGCGCCCGCTGGAAGATCTGGTTGCGGATACCGTGGCCCACGCGGCGGCGCACGAACCGGGCAGCATTCTGGTGTTTCTTCCCGGCGAGACGGTGATCCGCCGGGTCGAGGCGCGTTTGAAGCAGATTTTTACCGTACCGGGAATTGCGGTGTTGCCGTTGTACGGCAAGCTGTCGCGCGAGGCACAGCATCGGGCCATTGCCCCGTGTCCGCCGGGACAGCGCAAAATTGTCCTGGCCACGTCGATTGCCGAAACCAGCCTGACCATCGAAGGCGTTCGCCTGGTGGTGGACAGCGGATTGACCCGCGCCCCGGTGTTCAGTCCGGTTACCGGCATGAGTCGACTGGAAACGGTGCGGATTGCCAAGGCTTCGGCCGACCAGCGTCGCGGCCGCGCCGGACGGCTGGAGGATGGTGTCTGCTACCGCCTTTGGACCGAAAAAGAACAGCGTCAACTGGCCGATTATGCCCTGCCGGAAATTTTCAATGCCGATCTGGCGCCGCTGGTGCTGGAACTGGCGGCCTGGGGGGTGACCACGCCGGGACAGTTGTCGTGGCCCGATCCGCCCCCGGAAGCCCACTGGCACGGCGCCGTGGCGTTGCTGCGCGATTTCGGCGCGGTCGATGCCGCGGGAAAAATCACCCCTTACGGCCGGACTTTGGCCGACCTCGGCCTTCACCCCCGCATCGGCCATTTGCTGCGGCGCGGCTGCGACCTCGGTTGGGGCTGGACGGCCTGTCTGACCGCCGCCGTACTGACCGAAAGCGATACGCGGCGTTTGCCTTCTCCCGACCTGTCCGAGGCGGTGGCCGCCGCCGCCCATAGCCATGAATTCGAGCGCGAACGGCGGCTGGCCGGGATTCTGGCCGGACGTTTGGGCCTGCGACGTTCGGAAGTGGATTCGTCACGCTGCGGCCTGCTGGCGGCGTTGGCTTATCCCGATCGTATCGGTAAAAAGCGTGACCGCGACGGTCAATATTTACTCAGTTGTGGACGTGGAGCCGGATTTCGGACGCCGGTGGCATTGGGCCGGGAAAAATATCTGGCGGCGGCCGAATTGGATGCCGGGGAAAAAGAGGCGGAGATTCGGTTGGCGGCGGCGCTGTCAGAAGCGGAATTGCGGCAGTACTTTGCCGCGCTGTTGCGGCGCGGCGGCGGTATTGTGGTGGATCGCGATAAAATGACGGTGCGTTGTCTGGAACGGCTGTCGCTGGGGGCCGTGGTGGTGGAAGAGAAGATCAGTTCCGCGCCAGACCCGGCCACGGTTCATGCCGCCGTGATCGATTTCCTGCGTCACGACGGTATGGCGGTGATTCCCTGGCCCGAAAGCGCGGTCAAATGGCGCGAACGCATTGCTTTTTTACGGCGGTACGATGTTGACGGCAACTGGCCGGAGTGGTCCGATGAAACTTTGCTGGAGACCTTGGAACAGTGGCTGGAACCATTTCTCCCGGCCAAATTGAAAAAAGATTTTTTAACCGCCGTCGACTGGACCGGGGCGTTGTTGGGCATGCTTGACTGGTCGCAGCGTGCTCGGGCCGACAAATTGGCTCCCGAAAGGATAACCGTTCCTTCCGGATCGCGGTTGCGGGTGGCCTATGACGGGGAGCGTCCGGTGTTGGCGGTGAAATTGCAGGAGATGTTCGGCAGTGCCGAGACCCCACAGGTGTTGGGGGGCAAAATGCCGGTTTTACTCCATTTACTTTCTCCCGCCGGGCGTCCGGTTCAGGTTACCGACGATATCGGCCGTTTCTGGCGCGAATCGTATGGTTATGTGAAAAACGAACTCAAGGGTCGTTATCCTAAACATCCCTGGCCCGACGATCCCATGTCCGCTGTTCCTACCGCCCGCGCCAAACCGCGGCGACGGTGAGGAGATGGAAAAGGGAGAAGAGAAGGGGAGGGGATTCCGCCTGCCGGTGCCGGCGGGCAGCGTTCCGGCGCTGCACCACGTCCGGGCCCGGCCCGGCGCGGAGTAATCGTCTTGACCGCCGGGGTTTTCCCCGGCGGTCAAGACGATGGGCTGCCGAAAATCGCCGTATCTACGGCGATTTTGGAGGGAGATATAAGGTTGACAGCTGATAGCGGCAGCAGCAACGCACCGGGTCGTACCC
>JAQUZV010000246.1 GCA_028691155.1 Victivallales bacterium | reverse complement strand
AAGGGATTCGAACCCTTGGCCTCTACAATGCCATTGTAGCGCTCTAGCCAACTGAGCTAATACCCCACTTGAGGTGGCGGTGTCGCAGCGATGTCACCATTGTTGCAACGGAGCTCTAATATAACCGGACATGTGGGGAATGCAAGCTGGATTGAGGAAAAATCATGCTTTTTTCTGCGGTCCGATCCGTTCCGGCTTTCCTTTCCATCCGGTCCCAACCATCCGGTTCCGAGCGTAAGACGCGGTGATGAAACGTTATCCGCCGGTCGGACCGCAATTTGGCATGAGAAGCCCCATTGTCTATCCTGCCGCGGCCGCGGCGGGACCGGAGAGGTGCCGGAGGTGATAATATCCTCACCTCCGGTTGACCATGACACTGATTTCCGGGGGGGTGTTGCCATGGGATTTTCACCTCATGTCATAACGTCGGCGCGGAAATCACCTTGAAGCACCATTCCCACCGTTTTTCCTTGCCGGTCCGGCGGCTGACGGGATTTGTGCGATTTCTGGAGAATTCAATTGAAAACCCATTTGTAATTACGGAAATTCTGCATTAATATTATTACTGGTTCCGCTTCAACTGGGAAGCTGGAAACGCGAGAGAAGACCAAAGGCGAATTTAACAATAAGAAGGGGCTTTAAGTCATGAAAAAGTCTGGTGGAATGAAAATATTGGTCGTATCATTGCTCTGCCTGGCGACATCGATACCGTCGTGGGCGGGATTTTGGGATTGGACCCAACCCTATAAAGGCCCCCGGCGTGACATCGTCAGTTTGATTGTCACCGCCAATTATCGCGATACGCTGCTTCTGGCTCAACTGGTACAATATCACACCAAACAGCCGTTCATTCTGTTGCCGGCCAAAGGCCAGAAACAGATCTTCTTCTGGCCGGCGCGTCAGAGTGCGGCGTTGGAAATAAGTGAAAAGGATTTATCCCGTTTTATCGCGTTCCTCAATCCGCAGCGGATTATCGTAATCGGCGCGGAAAATGTGGTCGGCAGGAAGTATCTCAATATGATTCCGCACGATCAGACGGTTATGGTTATTTACAATGAAAACTGGCAGAAGGTGGCCGACGCATTGGACGGTATTATGCGCGCCCCGAGTATTTCCGTCGATTTTGAACGGCTGCGCGGAGAATTGAACAACGGTGCGCTCTACGCGCCGACGCAGGATAAAAAAGATACGGCGACAGAAGCCAATCCGGCGGTTCCGGCGACTCGGGCGGTAACGACAACTCCGAACGTTACGACTTCGAAAGCCAACGGGGATACGGTCAAGGTGGTAAAGCTGGAAAAGGCGGAACACCATGATTCGGATGAGATGCCGAAAGAAGATCCGGTGATGATCGATGCCGATAAATGATTGAATAAATGCCTGTGACGGTAAACTTTACAAGAGGATGAAGCTGTGCTGAATTTTTATTATATTACCAGAAACACGTTTCGCGAGTGTCTGCGGGAGCCGATCTTCTTCATCCTTCTGGTGACGGCATTGGTGATGATCGGACTGTTTCCGTCCATGTGTTTGTATGTTTTTCGCGAACAGGCCAAGCTGGTAGTGGACAGTTCGTTGGCAACGACTCAGGCTTTCGGGCTGGTGGCGGCGGTACTCTGTGCCGGGCATACCATTTCCCGGGAAATGCGCAACGGCACGGTGCTGTTGCTGATGTCGAAGCCGGTTTACCGCTGTTCCTTTATTCTGGCGAAAATCTGCGGGATTCTGCTGGCGTTGATAATCTTCGTGCTGATCTGCAACTGTGCTTCCCTGGTGGCATTGAAAATTGCCAAAGACCAGTTCTGGCTGAACTATCGCCTGATGGCGTGGTATTATGTTTTGATTCTGGTGGCGGTTTTGTTTGGCGGCTGGCGTAATTTTCAGTCGCAGCGTTCCGTTGCGTCCAACGCGATTTTCAGCTTGTTGATTTTAATTCCGCTGCTGGCGGTGGCTTGCGCTTTTATTCCGGAAGCCCAAACGAGTACGGCCAAAATCAGCAAAATCAATTTTATGAAGGCTCAGGTGTTGATTTTTTACAGCGTCTGCACGATGGGAACGATTACCGCCGCATTATCCACCCGTTTGGATTTGGTGCCGAATATGACGGTCAGTGCGGTAATTTTCTTTTTGGGGATGTTGTCGGGATATTTTCTGAACCTCGATTCCGGCAATGCCTTCATCAACTCCTTTACCGGCTTGCTTTATCTGATTCTGCCCAACTGGCAATTCTTCTGGCTGGCCGATGCGCTGGTGACGCATCAGCCGATTCCGGTGTCCTATCTGTTGTGGGCCAGTGTCAACGCCTTATTTTATATGGCATTGTGTGCCATTTGGGCGGTAGTGCTGTTCCAGAACCGGGAAATGGCGCGCGACGTGCAGATGTGATCGATCCCGATGGTTGGTTTATCTCCGTCACGAAGTTTCAATTGATTTTGACGCCGTGTCATAACCGTTCCAGAGCAATGAATCGCGGCGAGGAAAGCCATTGTCTTTCGGTGCGGGGAAGCATCTCGCGGCGGCTGGTCGAATCGGGACAGGTCGCAAATCGGACCCCGCTTGCCGCTTAACGACCGGCAGGAATATACTTCAGGTCAATGCAAAGTTTACTGCCTAGTTCCCGGTTGATATTGGTAATCAGCATCTTTTTTACCGGCCCCTGCATTTCCCGGATCCAGGCCGGATGCGATACGGCAACTTCAACCACGCCGTCGTGCATTGCCACCGGTTCGGAAATCCGGCTCAACTGTTTGCCGGCCACGATATCCCAATGGGCTTTTACTGCCTGGAAGAGGCGGATTTCTTTTGGGACGGCCCGCTTCATGACCCCATCGATCAGTTGGTCGATCTGGATGGAATCGGGACAATAATGGGCCATTTCCGCCTGTCCGCGCTCGGAACCGTACCAATCTTTGAGGACCGCACGGTATATTTTGTGGTGAAACCGCCGTTTATCGCGGGACGTCGCCATACTATTATCCTGCTACCATCCGGAGGCGATTACCGGTACACCGAACATGTTCAATGGCAACATCGCGGCGTGCATGCCCAGTTTCAACGGCGCAATCCCACCCTTGACGACATTCGTCGCCCCGGACGACAAACCGCCGAACGGCGCCAAAACCGTACACTGGAGAAGTCCCAGCGGCAACCGGAAAACACTGATGGTATCCATGCCCATGGCAACCATGCCTTTGCCGGCGTTGGCCGCGCCTCTGGCCACATAGGGATAAAGCGTTTTTCCCGCCTGAATGGCGACCGGAGCCAAAAGGGCAATGGTAACCGGATCCATGGCGGAAGCTTTGGGAGCGGGAGCCAGCAGGCACCCCAAACCGATAATGATAGCCAAAAAAGAACTTTTCCAAATCACCGCTCGTGCCAACTCCATATTATTGTACTCTGGCGCCATTGCAACTCTGCGGCGCTCCCGCCGTGAAATCCGCTTTTCATTGAATAAGTATAACTGCATTGCGGACAAAAACAAATCGAGATCGGCTTTTTTCATGACAATATTCGTCATCGGCCGGAGCGGCATCCGGCGTCGCCATAACATCGACCGGAATATGACCTGCCACCAGGCTCCGTTGTGCTTCCGGCTGCCGGCATAATCGGTGACAGTCAAGTCGATTAGGCAAAAATCTGTTGCGGGAAGGAAAAATCTGTTGAGAGAAGCTTCTTTCCTTTCACTGCACCCGTCGGATCCGGATTTCGATGCTGCCGAAATAGTTGTCATAGCGCTTGCGGCAACCGTTGGCAAACAGATACAGATATCCCCCCGTTGTCACCGGCGGCGTCTGACCGTGATCGGCGTCGGGATGAAACAGCTGATGCGACAATGGCGTACCGTCCAGCCCGGGATTGCCGCAGTTGGCCACCGCGCCAAGCAGCGCCAG
>JAQUZV010000245.1 GCA_028691155.1 Victivallales bacterium | reverse complement strand
GCCGTGCGGATCCTGCACCTCCGTCCGCATCAGGAATTTCATGACCTTCAGCAACGTTGCCGGCGGCCAGAATATCCAGGTCGGAAACTTCTTGATATTGCGAAATTTCTGCTTCAGAAATCCCATGTCAATCCTTTTTCTTCCGCCCGAAGGCACAAATATCATGCAGGCCGCAGTCGGAACAAGCCGGCCGGCGGGCCTGGCAGGTTTCCCGTCCGTGCAAGATCAGCAGATGGGAAAAATTAGTCCAGTACGATGCCGGCATCAACGCATTGATCCGGCGTTCAATTTTTTCCGGCGTCGTCTCCGCCACCAGCCCGATCCGGTTCAAAACCCGGTTGACATGCGTATCCACCGGAAATCCCGGCACCTCGAACGCATCGCCCAGAATAACATTGGCGGTTTTCCGTCCGACCCCCGGCAAAGTCACCAGTTCGGCCATGGTCGCCGGGACCCGTCCCGCGAATCGCGCCATAATTTCCCGGCTGGAACCGATGATACTCTCCGCCTTGTGACGGAAAAATCCCGCCGGACGAATCAGTTCTTCCAATTCCGCCCGATCCGCCGCGGCAAACGCCGCCGCCTCCGGGTAACGGCGAAACAACGCCGGAGTAATCATATTCACCCGCCGGTCGGTACATTGCGCCGACAAAATCGTCGCCACCAGCAGTTGATGCGGCGTCCGGTAATCCAGCGTGCAACGGCACTCGCCGTAAACGGCAAACAGACGCCGATACACCTCCAGCGCCAGCGCCGCCGCCTCTTTTTCACTGCTTCGGCGCGGCATCGCCAACCGATCCGACAAAACTGCGCAGAATGGCCAATCCCCCGTTCTGACTTTTTTCCGGATGAAACTGGGTGGCAAAAATATTATCGCGTCCCAGCGCCGCGGCAAAATCGACCATGTACGAACAGGAAGCCGCCACGACGGACGGATCCTCCGGCGCCGCATAAAACGAGTGGACAAAATAGAAAAAGGTACCGTCGGCAACCTGCTCCAGGCAGCGGCAGGACTGTTTTACCGTAATCGAGTTCCAACCCATGTGCGGCACCTTTTCCCGTCCCTCGGGGAAGCGCACCACCCGGCCGCGAAAAACACCGAGTCCGGCCACGCCTGGGGCTTCCTCGCTGCTGTCCAGCAGCATCTGCATGCCCAGACAAATGCCCAGAAAAGGTTTGCCGGCGGCAATCGCCCGCACCACCGCATCGGCCAGTCCGCGCGAACGCAGGTGTTCCATCCCGTCGCCGAAATTGCCGACGCCGGGCAGAATCACACCGTCCGCCCGGGTCACATCCGCCGGGGCGTCGGTCAAGGTTACCCGACCGCCGACATATTCCAGCGCCTTGTGAACGCTGCGCAGGTTACCCATGCCATAATCAATCAACGCAATCATCGTCATTACCGCGTTTAAGTTACTTTATTTTTTCCAGATGCGCCAGCGCCCTCTGTCCGATCGGATACACATTGAAGCCGATCTCATACAGTTTCCGGTGATCCAGTACATTCCGGCCGTCGAAGATAAACGCCGGTTTTTCCATAATCCGGTACAATCGTTCATAATCGTATTCAGCAAATTCCGGCCATTCGGTCAATACCGCGATGGCATGCGCGCCTTTGGCGGCCTCATAGGGATCGGTGATATATTCGACCTGCCCGGCAACCCCCTGGAGTTCCAGTTTGGCGTTGGCCAGGGCTTTGGGGTCGAAAATTGCCAGTTGCGCATGTTCTTCCAGCAACAATCGACTGACGTAAATAGCGGGGGATTCCCGGGTGTCGCCGGTATCCGCCTTGAACGCGAAACCGAATATTGCAATTCGCTTGCCGGCAATGGTATTGAACATGCTGGCAATGATATTTTCCACAAAACGCGCTTCCTGATATTCATTCATCAGCACCACCTGTTCCCAGTACTTGGCCACCTCCGGCAACCCGTAATGCTCGCACAGATAAACCAGATTGAGGATGTCTTTCTTGAAACAGGAGCCACCGAATCCGATGCTGGCGCGGAGGAACCGGTTGCCGATGCGCCGGTCCATGCCGATGGCTTCCGATACTTCCTGAATATTGGCCGCGGTTTTTTCGCACAGGGCGGAAATGCTGTTGACCGAGGAGATGCGCTGCGCCAACATGGCATTGGAAACCAGCTTGGTCAGTTCGCTGCTCCAGATATTGGCCGTCTTGATTTTTTCCCGCGGCACCCAGCGGGTATAGATGTCGATCAGCACCTGTTGCGCCTTGAGTCCGGCCGGGGTTTCCATAGCCCCGATCAGGACGCGGTCGGGACTTTCCAGATCGCGGATCGCCGTACCTTCGGCCAGAAATTCCGGATTGGACAGGACATCGAAATGCAGTCCTTTGTCGTTGGACCCCAAAATCCGGTTCATGGCTTCGGCGGTCCGCACCGGCAGCGTGCTCTTTTCCACCACGATCTTGTCCCGGTCGGAGTTTTCAATAATATCGCGGGCCGTTTTTTCCCAATACTGCAGGTCGGACGCCCGACCGGCGCCGGCGCCGAACATCTTGGTCGGAGTATTCACGCTGACAAAAATAATATCGGCCTCCCGGATTCCGGCGGCAACATCGGTGGAAAAAAACAAATTGCGGTTCCGGGCCCGTTTGACCACGTCGTTCAGCCCCGGTTCGTAAATCGGCAATTGCTCCGACTGCCAGGCCGCAATCCGGCCGGCATCGATATCCACCACCATCACCTTATAGTCAGGGCAACGGTCGGCAATCACCGCCATCGTCGGACCGCCGACATATCCGGCGCCGATACAAAGAATCGTTTTATTCATCTGGCTCCTCTCGCTCGTTTCAGCCCAAATAATTTCACCGCTTAAAATATCATTGAAACCCGGCATTGCCAGTCGGAAAAAGCAAAATCTCATGATTTCCGCCATCGGACCGGACCGGACGGAAAAGAGGTCACGGCGGACTGGCACATGCCGTCATGAAGCGGGGGGATCGGAGCCGTAACTGCCGCGAAAACGGCATGAACATTAACAAAATATTTAAAAAAAATACATTTTTTGTCCATGAAACAGCAGAAATAATCGGCGAGGTCGCTATATTATTCGCAAAATGTTTGCCCTTGCAGGCAGGCAACAGCGGAATTTTGTCGTCGTTCGACCGCCACACTGGATCGCGGCGGAGACGACAGGGAGTCAAAGCGGGAACCATGGTCATGCCGTCGGTTCCCGTTCCATTGGTGCGGCAGGATGGTTTTGCCGTAAAGTTTTGGAGAGAAGTCGGACCTTCGGACGGAGCGCCGGACATGAACCGGTTGCCGGGGAAGAAGAAAAATGCGGTAGTCGGTGCAGAGGGAAGCTGCGGCCGAAGCGTCGATGGCATAACTCAGGCTGGATCGCGTCCCGGCGCCGTCCTGAAATAAGGATCAGAAATGTTGGGAAACATGTTAAAAATTCTACGCCAGATTTCGGAGATCATTGCTAAAACCGGCGATTATGATTTCACTCTGGCGCAAATTGTGACCATACTGGCCGAAGAACTCGGCGTCGACGCCTGCTCCGTCTATGAATATCATGAAGCCAACAACGAATTGGTTTTGGCGGCGACGTACGGTCTGGCGGCCGAGGCGGTGAAGAAAGTGGTGCTGAAACCGGGAGAAGGGTTGACCGGGACCTGCTTCAAAGAACGCCGCATCATCAATGTGGCCAATCCGCACCAACATCCCAAATTCAAGCATTTTCCCGCCACCGGGGAAGACCGTTACCATTCCTTTCTCGGCGTTCCGTTGACCATCAGCGGCAAATGTCTGGGCATTCTTTCCATCCAGAGCGTCCGCGATCAGGAGTTCGAACCGGCGCTGGCGGACATGGTGCGTCCGCTCAGTACGCAATTGGCCAATCTGATCCTGAACACCAAGATTCTCCGGGGCCTTCAGGG
>JAQUZV010000244.1 GCA_028691155.1 Victivallales bacterium | reverse complement strand
AAGAAATGCTGGTGAAACGGATCGCCGATCTGGTCAATGACAAGAAAATTGTCGGCATCTCCGGACTGCGCGACGAATCGAGCCGCCGGGCCGGGATCCGGATCGTCATCGACATCAAACGCAACGCCATGGGCAATATCGTCCTCAATCAGCTTTACGCCCACACGTCGATGGAGACCGTATTCGGTTCCACCATGCTGGTGGTCGACCACAACCGGCCCCGGATCATGAACCTGGCCCAGGTGCTTCAGGCCTATATCGACCACCGGCTGGAAGTGGTAACCCGCCGCGCCAAATTCGACCTCGAAAAAGCCGAAGCCCGCGCCCATATCCTCGAAGGCTTGCTGATCGCGCTGGACAATATCGACGAAGTGGTCAAAATCATCCGCGGTTCCCAGACCCGCGACGAAGCCGCCGTTCTCCTCGGAGAACGCTTCAACCTGACCCGCGCCCAAACCGGCGCCATCCTCGATATGCGGCTGCATCAACTCACCGGACTGGCGGCCGAAGACCTCCAGGCCGAATACGACCAACTGCAACAGACCATTGCCTATCTGCGTCAACTGCTGGCCAGCCGCGAGATGCGACTCGGCGTCATCCGGGACGAACTGCTGGAAATGCGCGCCAAATACAACGACGAACGCCGCAGCGAAATCATCGCCGACGACGGCGACCTGAAAATCGGCGACCTGATCGCACGTCATTCCTGCGTGATCACCGTTTCCAACACCGGTTACATCAAGCGCGTTCCCGCCGCCACCTATCGAACCCAACACCGCGGCGGCAAGGGCATTATGGGCATGGAAACCAAGGAAGAAGATTATGTGGAACACTTGTTCAATGCGGACAGCCACGATTTGATTTTCTTCTTTACCGACCGTGGTTTCATGCACTGGCTCAATGTGTACGAAATCCCGGAAGGCTCCCGGACCTCCAAGGGCAAAGCCATCGTCAATATGATTAAGATCGAGCCCGGCGAAAAAATCAAAGCCATGCTGACCCTGAAGGAGGAAGACCTGGAACACGACGACCGCTATCTGGTCATGGCCTCCCGCAACGGCTATATCAAGAAAACCGCGCTCACCGCTTTTAAAAATCTGCGCCGCGCCGGTCTGCGCGCTTTGACCATCGAGGACGACGACGACCTGATCGGCGCCGCCGTCAGCGCCGCCGGCGACCAGATCATTCTCTCCACCGCCCACGGCATGGCCTGCCGCTTCGACGAAGGGGAAATCCGGCCGATGGGCCGGACCGCCCGCGGGGTTACCGGCATCCGCTTCAAGTTCGACGGCGACTACGTGGTCGGCATGGAAATTGTCTCCGGCATGTCCGAGGGGGGCGCAATCGCCGCGACGACGAATGAACCCGGCGACGACACCGCGGAGGAAACGATCGACGACACCGCGGAGGAAACGATCGACGACACCGCGGAGGAAACGATCGACGAAACGGAAAGCGTTCCGGACCATGACGATGCCGATATCGGCGTCGACGATGGCGGCGGCCCCGAAATTCTCGTCGTCACCAACGGCGGCATGGGCAAACGCTCTTACGTGGCCACCTACCGGTTGACCCGGCGCGGCGCCAAAGGCGTCACCAGCATCCGCCTCAACGACGGCGAGAATGTGGTGGCGGCCATTCAGATCATTCCCGGCGACGAGTTGATCCTGACCACCGAAAACGGGTTGCTGGTCCGCATTCCGGTGGATGAAATCCGAGTGGTCGGCCGGGCGTCCAAGGGCGTCAAGATTATGAATTTCAAGGGTGAAGACCGCATTACCGGCGTGGCCAAGGTGGTCAAGGTCGACGGGGAAGACGATACTACGGCGGACAACGAAACGGTCAATGAGGCCGCAACCGCCGCTGACGGCGACGGTACCGAGGACGCGGAAGCGGAAGTGGTCGCCGACAAGGTCCCGACCGGGGAAGTTGCCGCCGACGACGAAACGACCGGCGACACGACGGAGCGCGACTAGCTCCGCGCATTCGGGTGAATTATGGCGAAAGGCATTAAATTCGGGGAACGGCAACTGGACTGTTCCCAAACCCGGATCATGGGGATACTGAATGTAACCCCGGATTCGTTCAGTGACGGCGGCAGCTATGCCGATCCGGCCGCCGCCGTGACGGCGGCCCGGCAAATGTTGGCCGACGGCGCGGATATCATCGATATCGGCGGTGAATCCACCCGTCCGGGAGCGCCGGAAGTGACGGAGGCAACGGAAATAGCCCGGGTGGTTCCGGTCATCCGGCAACTGCGGCAGGAGGTCCCGGCATGCGTCATCAGCATCGACACCCGAAAGAGTCACGTGGCGGCGGCGGCGCTGGACGCCGGAGCCGATATCGTCAATGACGTCAGCGGACTCGCCTGGGACCCGGAACTCGCGGCGGTAACGGCACATTACGGCGCCGGACTGGTTCTGATGCATATGCGGGGAAGGCCGGAAGACATGCAATCGCCGGATTTCCTGGTTTATGACGATGTGGTAAAAGAAGTCGCGACGTTTTTGGCATGCGCCACCGCCCGGGCCATGGCCGCCGGAGTGGCCGCCGCCAACATCATCTGGGACCCGGGACTGGGCTTTGCCAAGAATCTGTCGGGCAATCTGGAACTGCTGCGCCGGATCGACCAACTGGCGGCATACGGCTATCCGTTGCTGGTCGGACCGTCGCGCAAACGGTTTATCGGCGAAATGCTGCACGAATCCGAACCACAGCGACGGGACTGGGGCACCGGGGGAGTGACGGCGTATCTGGCGTTTCATGGGGTTGAACTGGTCCGCGTTCATAATGTCGCGGCCATGAAGCAACTGCTGTTGCTGCTGCAGGCATGCCGGAGCGACAGCGGAAAGGAACGGGCATGAGTTTTTATACCACGGCCACCGAAATTTATGTATTATACTTGCGGCCGATTCTGGAAATCGGCATTTTGACGTTGCTGATCTACAGCATCCTTTATCACCTGCGCGGAACACGCGGAGCCAATATTCTGGCCGGGTTCATCATGGTCATGGCGCTGATGATTCTGTCCGACGTACTGCAGTTCGAAGTCATCAACTGGCTGCTGGCCAACCTGTGGGCGATTCTGGCCACCGCCCTGATCGTTATTTTCCAACCGGAGCTGCGACGGGCGTTCGCCCAGTTGGGCAGCACCTCGTTCCTGTCCCAGCGCCGTACCCGGCGGCGCGAAGCCATTACCGAGGTGGCCGTAGCGGTGACCAATATGGCCAAACGCCGCATCGGCGCCATCATCGTCTTCGAACGCCAGATCGGTATGGGGTCGATCGTCGAAGATTCCATCAACCTCGACGTCCGCCTGAATTCCTACCTGATCGAATCGATTTTCTTTCCCAATTCCCCGCTCCATGACGGCGCCATCATCATCAAGGACGATAAAATCATCGCCGCCCATTCCATTCTGCCGCTGTCCCAGAATGAGGAATACGTCAGCGCGCTGGGCACCCGGCACCGTGCCGCCCTGGGTATTACCGAGGAAACCGATGCGGTGGCGCTGGTGATTTCCGAAGAAACCGGAACGATCAGCATCGCCTGCCGCGGCCGGCTGAAGCGCGATATTCCGGCGGACCGGCTGGTCCGTTACCTCAGCACATTGCTGATGATCAAGGACGGCAATCCCGGCATGAACAATTTTGTCACCGACGATGAAATGTCAATTTTTACCAAGGACTGAGCGCTATGGCCGAAGAAACCGATCATAAATGGCTGAACTGGGTGCCCGGCATCATCCGCCATGATTTTCTGCGCAAACTTATCGCGCTGATCTTTGCGCTGATGATGTTCTATATCATCTCCTATAAAGTCGGCCGGACCGTCAACCTCAACAGCGTTCCGGTTCATGTGGTACTGCCCGCCGAACTGATCAATATGGACAGTTCCCCGCCGAAAGTCACCGTAACGTTGCGCGGCAAT
>JAQUZV010000243.1 GCA_028691155.1 Victivallales bacterium | reverse complement strand
GGCTTCGAACTTCTGCTCGCGGGAAACATCGCCGAACGCTTCGTGGAAGAAAACGACGCCGTTGCGGGCGACCAGGGCCACCAGCGGGGTTCCGCCGTCGCGGGCCCAGTCGGCGCAGATCTGCCGCAATTTCTCCGGCGTGTCCGGTTTCATGCCCGCCTGTTCCGCCGTTCCCGGCCGCAGCACCGGTGCCGGCGGGGAAATTTTCTCCGGTGGCCGCAGCTTTTTGAAGCGATCCGGCGTGATGCCGAGAAGCCGCCGTTTGAGCGCCAAATTGGCGTCGTTATTGGCAATCCAGGGATTATCGAGGGTACTGTCGGGACGGTCGGTTTCTTTCATTTCCATGGCGTAAGCCAATAAGGCGGCCCCGTCTTCGCTTTGGTACAGACCGGAGGCCAATACTCCGGCGGCCGCCCGGTGCAATACGGTTCGATGGTCTTTCCATACTTCCGGGCTGAAACAATGGTTGTTGGGGGCGGGAAGATCGATTTCCCGGTAAAGGTTCCAGGGTTGCATTTCCGGCGGTATTTTGCAGCAGGTGAGAGCGCGGCGCCAGACCAGGCCGTTTCGGCCCTTGATTTCGGCATAAGCGATGTAACGGCCGGGCCGGGCCGGGGCGGTGGCTGGCTGCAGATCCGGCCCGAACCACCGGACCGGCGGGGCATCCAGCCCCAATTCCTGTTTTACCCGCGCGGTGGCATTCCAGGCGATGACGGGGAACTGCGCGGAGTTGAAGACGTAACTCTGGCCGTAGGCGGGGAACAGGCGGCAATCCCGCAAGTCCAGCAGAAACCGGTCGTATTCCAGGGCGGCGCGGTCGATTTCTTGCCAGGCGAATCCCCAGGGGCCGGTGTCATTTTCCACTTTGACCAGCAGATGGTTGGCGCCGGGACGCAGTTTTACGGTGAAGTAGTTTTCGCCCAGCCGGATGTCGTCCTCCTGCCTTTCCTCCAATTTATAAACCAACTGGCCGTTGCACCAGACCTTGGCAGATTCGTTCGCCCCGAATCTGACGTTCATCTCCCGTTCCTGAGGGGCGGTGATTACGGCGGCGGCATAGGCGACTTTCCGGTCGGAGGCGGGAAACAACCGCTTGAAATCGACGATGCCGTCGGCATCGGCCACGGCCGAGCAACTGCGGATTTCCCGTTCCTTGCCGGCTTCGTCGCGGAACTTCAGCACGGTGGCGGCCGTCAGCTTCGCTTTGGTTTCCCCGCCGATAGAAGCCAGATAATCGCGGTCGAACCCGACCCGGGGACAAATCCCCGCCGGAACGGCTTTGTCCGGATTGGGAAAATCACCGAGGACCTGCCAGTTTTTGATGATATTATCGGCCGCGGTTCCGGGTGGGGATGACAGCAGCAGTAAGAAGGCCAGCACGGCAATTCCGGTTATTTTGCGGCGGCATGTAAGAGACGGCATTGGTTCATTCTCCCAGGTTGAATTATGATGGTAATAATAAAATTATACTGGTAACATTTATGATATAATATCATCCGGTGTCGGCGGGATTACAAGAGCGGTTGTACGGTGAAAGCGCGGTTTTTTGTCCCCCGGAGTTGTATTGGTGGCGCGGCGGGATATTTTATTGCTCGTCGGGGGAAAATATGACCATTGGTAACGGAACGAAGGATAAAATGAAAACAGTCCATTATTTGATCCGGGTGGCGAGTCTGGCGGTCATTCTGGCGTTTGGTGCCGGCTGCGGCAGTATCGGCACGGCGCGGGTGGGCAAGATCAGTTGCCTCAAATCCCATCACTGCAATGCCATGACCAATGCCGAACCGGCGCTGTTTGCCCGGAGTTATCTGGTGGCTCATGCTCTCGACGATCGCTACGAGGACGATCCGGAGCAGGTGTTTGCCGTGATTCTCGAACGTTTCGAGACCGAGAAACAGCGTCTTGACCTCTCGGCGCTGATTGAAATCTGCATGCATCAGTCCCGGCATACTGCCGGAGAGGTGCGGACCCGCTGGCTGTGGCGGACCGCCCGGTACAGTTATGTCTACTTCTTTGCCGCCGACATTCGGCAGCCGGTGAGTTACAATCCGATGCGCGGCAGTATGATCGGGCAGTATTACAACTATGCCGTCGGGGAGTTGTTCAACCGGGTTAAAAGCCAGGTGATGAGCGGACGGAAAAGCGGGGTGTTGACGGCGGAGAAACAGCATTACCGCTGTTATTTCGATACGGAGTTTCTGGGGTTTTCGCCGGAACTGTTTTCCGCCATGGACGAGTGTCTGAAGTATATACCCTATGGTCTGATTTCGTCCTCGTCGCGGGAAGCGGTGGGAGCACCCTATATCGGCATTATCGGTAATTTCCGGCGCAGCCCATTGCTGAGCAATCCCTATTTTTCGCGTGACAATACCGTGCCTTTGACCGTTTTTGCCCGTTTCGACCTGAAGGATCCCCATCGGGTGCAGTTCGAAATCTACAATACCCTGATCCGGGAATATGCCGTGGTCGGCAAACGGAAGATTATGTTGTCGTTCGACTTTTCCACCCCGCTGGCAAAACTGATGGAAGACCCGCCGCCGCTCGGACCGTTGTATCTGCTGTTCAAGCCGGATGCCATTGCCGACGCCAGAGGGATTTTTTTGTTGGCGCCGTATGATCCCGACAAAATTCCGGTGGTGTTTGTGCACGGACTGATGTCCAATCCCCGCACCTGGACTCAAACCGTCAACGTCTTGCTCAACGATCCGCGTTTGCGGCAGCGTTATCATTTCTGGCTGTTTGCCTATGCCACCGGAAACCAGATCCTCTATTCGGCCGAACTGCTGCGGCAGAGTCTGAAGGAGACGCAGACGATTTTCGATCCCGCCGGGACCAATCCTCATTTCAATCACATGGTGCTGGTGGGACACAGCATGGGGGGGATTCTGAGCAAAGCCATGATTCAGAACAGCGGTACGGCTTTGGTCGATTCGATGCTGGCCGAACCGGTGGAACAGCTCAAAATTACGGCCGAGCAGAAAAAATTCCTTCGGGAAATGCTGGAGTTCCGGCGATTGCCGTTTATCGGCCGGGTGATCTTTATTGCTTCGCCGCACCGGGGGTCGACCATTGCGGTATGGTCGGTGTCGCGCTGGGCGGCATCGCTGATTGAACTGCCGGAAACGTTTACCCGGAATGTCCGGGATATTTCCCGCCAGTTGCTGATCAAAGCCAAACTGCGCGCCAACGACAACCCCGACTATGTTGCCACCGGCATCGACAATCTCTCGCCCGACAGCGAGGCGTTGCAGGCGTTGCAGCGGTTGCCGATCGATCCGGCGGTGACTTATCATTCGATTGTCGGCAACCGGAACGGCGACGGTATTGTCGGCGGCAGCGACGGAGTGGTGCCCTATTCCAGTTCCCATCTGGACGGTGCGGCCAGTGAACTGATTGTCAAATCCGGTCACAGCGTTCAGGACACGCCCAAGGGCATTCAGGAGATCAAGCGGATCTTGCTGTTGCATCTTCGGGAGGTCGATGCGGCCGAAAACAAAAAATAATCTCTCCGTCTTGACTTTTTTCGTTTTGTGGTTATAATGGTCACAACAACTTAAATAGTGGAAACATCACCATGTTCGACGAGCGAAAAAATCATGGCCGCGAAACTGCCGCCGGGCGCCGTTTTATGACGGGGGCGGGTGTGGCTCGCCGTGCCGATGTTTCTTTTACTTCCGCTTTGCTGCTACTGCTATGCCGACTAAGACGCGCCGTTTCGGTCGTCTCTGTGGCGGTATGAATCCGGCGTTTCCCGCCGTTTGCCCGCAGTAGCGATATTTCCGAAACCGAGACCCGAAACGGCGATGAAGTTTATGGCTTCACCGTCGTATTGTCCTGGGGTCCCTGGCATTTCCGTTATCCCGACCGATTGATGTCATGGTGCCGCATTCCACCAACGCGACGAAGCCGCAATACGGTAAACGAAGTCTTATAACGTCAATCAGCGCGC
>JAQUZV010000007.1 GCA_028691155.1 Victivallales bacterium | reverse complement strand
CCGGGTCGAGGCCGCTTCTACCGCCATCGGTTCGGCCATTTCACTGGCCCGGGCCCAAGCGCTCGGCAACCGTCGTTATGTGGCGGTAGTCATTCCCGCCACGACCGCCAACGGCAACGCCGACCTTCAGCCCTATATCTACAAGGGTTATCGGCTCTGTTTCGTCAACCACACCGGGAATAATTATGTGTTCGACGCCTGGCTGCCGGACAGTAAATGGCAACTCCTTCCCGAAGGGACGGCGTTTCTGGAAGTCAGCAATGACGATTCATCGCTCAATAGAGCCAAACAACCCAACCTCAACAATTACGGCGGATTGGGGAATATAAAAAATTTGAAGCCGATAGAAACAGCCGGAGCCATTGATCTCAATCAATGTGCCATTATTTTCACCCCGTTCGGTGGCACCATCAACGACGCACTCTATATCTGGGTCACGGAGGGGGTATTCAACTCCCCGTCCAGCATGACTGTAACGCATAAGGATACCGGCGGAACGCCCTTGGATTGGCGTTGGCTCAAGGTAAACAAATTTACCGGCAAGGTGAGTTACGAATGAACAGACCATATAAAATTTTTTATTTCAACATTGTTGAAATCGCGTTGGCATTGGCGGTGATCGGCATCGGAATTGCCGGGATCATGACCTTGTTTCCGGTGGCATTGAATGCATCCCGCGACTCCGTCGGCGACAATAACGCTCCGTTGGTTGCCGAAGAGATGCTCACTTATATTGAAGCCCGAGCCAATGCCGAGACGGACGTCGGTTGGACCGGAAGCGGAATCATCGGGCAATTACCGATTACAAAGCCGAACAATTCGCCAACCGCCGTCAACGAAGTACCCTTCGATGCCGCCCATAACATCAACGGAACCAATATCTACATGGTCAATAACAGCCTGTATGGTATTCTCCTGACGTCAACCAATGCCGGCGGCCAGGAAGTCACCGATTTTTCCGCCATTATCCGCGTCTGGAAACAGCAGATACCCGCCGGATCGTTGTACATAGAAGGCAATATGGTACCATCGGCGGCGTTGGGTTATCAATATGGCGCCGATGTTTTTGTTGAAGTCAGTTGGCCCAGCGAGAAGCCTTATGGACAACGGGAAAAACGTGTTTATATGCTGGAACTTTTCAACCCCAATCTGAGTTAGACGATGTCTGGTAAAAAAATCAAGAAAAAGATCATTCATGGTTTCACCTTGCTGGAACTTATTGTTGCCATGGGCATTTTTTCGGTTCTGATGCTGATGCTGATGCAGTTTTTCAGCAGCGCACAGCAGATATGGACCTCGTCGGAAAAGCGCAATACCGTTTACGCCGACGCCCGCATTGCCATGGATCTGATGTCATCCGTGCTGCAAACTACATTTTACCGTCCCGATGCGGTCCCGTTCTGCATCGTCCCCGGCAATGATTTTGATCGGATCGTATTCGTCTCCAAAACCGGAACAAAATTATACGAGCAGGCGACATCCGATCTGTTTGCAGTCAGTTTTTGGGTTAATAACTCTCTGGACAACGGAAAGCTGTTGCTCTGCATCCGGATGTTCGGAGATGACAAGTACAATGCTTATGATATTTTCAACTCGCTCTCGTCTCTCAATCTGTTATGCAATCGGCTGGGACAATCCAATACCGACGCCAATCCCGCGTCGGTAACGCCCCAGGGGTCGGATATTATCAACTATGTTACCGGATTGAAATTCATTCCGTTCCGCAAAGACAGCACGAACGGGATGGTCAGGGAAAATGTGGTCATCGGCACTTACTATCGAAAAGTTCCCTATGCCATTCAGATTAAGCTCACCTTGATGGACAAGAATACCTATGCCAAGTGGAAGGAGCTGGGCGGAAAGGAAAGCCAGATACCCAATGAAGTAGCCGCCGCCAAAAAAATCCGGGAAAAGAATCAGCACACTTTCACCCGTATGGTATACTTAGGCGATCGGAATAATTAATTTAACAGTGGTGATAACGATGTCGGCAAAATTTATCAAACGCAGCAGCAAAAGCAATAAAGATGAACAGGGCGTCGCTCTGATTCTAACGTTGGGCATTTTGTCTTTACTGCTGGTACTGGCGCTTTCTTTCGCCAGCAATTCGATTGTCGAGCGCAAGGTGGCATTCAATACCAACAGCCGGACGCAGGCGCGTTTGATTGCCAAATCCGGACTCAACCGGGCTGTGATGGCGGTAGAATATTATCTCAGTGATCTCAATTCATACGATAACAACGTTTTTCTGAATAATCTCTTCAGTCGTGTTTCCGGCGGCGGCGATGTCGATGGCCTGAACAAGTTGTCGACGACAACCGACAGCACGGTTATTTTTCAATATAACAACGGCAATCCGGTCCGCTGGCAATATTTGAGCAATGGCGACAGTTCCGATCCTCGTTTACTTGGACGTTTCGCCTATGTGGTAATTCCCGATACCGGAAAAATTGATCCTTCGGCCATTGTCGACACCGGGTTCGGAGTAGAAAGTGATCCTCTGGCAGAAGGAAACACCGGCAAAAGACGTCCAGGTCGTTTGGTCAGTGAAATCTATATGGCCGGAGTCGATGCCATTTTTACTTCGGCCAATGCCGACTTAATGAGTCATACCAATGTCTACAGCGGAGGTAAATTGCCGGCAAAAACCCGCTGGCTATGTTTTGAGCAGATGTTTTCTTCCAAGTATCTGAACATCAATGCGGCTATAGATGCAGTTGTTCGGGACCGGTTGCGGCAAAAATTCATGCTGTATAATCCTCCCGATATCGAAGCCTACTGGGCCGTAGACGGCAGCGTTAATCAAAAGAAAATGGCTGATATGCGGCATCGCTTCAATTTGTATCGTGACGATTGGAACAGTATGAGTGTCGACCATCTGCTGTGCAGCGATACAACCCCGGCAGAATTTTCCGCTGGAGCAGCTTCGACAAACTGCATTCAGTATCTGACCAAAATTTGCGCCGTTCCCGCGACGTTTGCCACCATTGCCGCACGACGTAGTCAGATTGCCGCCAATATTCTGGACTACAGTGACAATGATGCCATTCCGACTTCGGACGTTTCGCCGGCCTCCTGGGACAACACGAACATTCCCACCTACACCGGCAACGAAAAGACCTTATATATCAACGAACTTCGGGCGGCAGTGAGCGGGTCGCTGGCCATTTCGGATTTGGGCGGCGGCATGTCTTCGGTTGTCACCACGCTGGATATCCGGCCTTCGGCGGAACTTATCAATATTTACGACAGCACCACCAGCAATCTCAGTGATTATTCCCTGAAAATATATGGTGAGATCACCTGTACCTATTCGCTCGGCGGCGCGGCGGTTCCGCAGACATTGCCGTTTAACACTGCGATCAACGGCACAATCAACGGTACGGACTGGAGCGGCAGCGGCGGTTATCATACCGGAACAGCATCCACGACGGTGTCCGTGACCTTTCCTGCGCTAACCGGCCCCAATACCAGCAGCGGAACTGCGGCGGCATATGCCATCACCGATATCAAGTTGAAGATCTATTGCGCTGTGTTGTCCCTCTCGGGGAACAATGTCGACTACGCCCGGCCCGATCGGGAAGGTCGCGCCTCCGGAACCCTGTATGATCTCGGCGGCATTCCGGACATGGGGACCATCAATATTCCGGTAATGCAGTATTTTGCCACGGAAACGGACGATCCCCGGCAAAACCTCAATTCCGGTGATTGGAGCACCATGGCCGCCAATGCCACGGAAACGGCAATCGGCTCTCCGGGCACCGTCAACAGCACGGTTACCATGAATGCCGCCAACAAGGATCCGGAACCGCAATGCGGCAACGATCCGGCCTATCGAACCTCTTCTCTTTCGACCGCTTATATCCGCGACGCCAGGATGGAATCGCCGTGGGAATTGGGTTGCATCCATCGCGGCGCCGCCTGGGAAACCATCAATCTCAAAAAATTCAACGATAAGATCAGCTATAAATACAACAGCACCGATCTGGGAACCACGGATGTCAATGCAACTTACGCCAATGGCGACGCCGGAATCCTGGATCAGGTGAAAATGACGGCGGAAACACGGACTTATGGTCTGGTTGATCTTAATATGAGTAATAGTGATATTCTTAATGCGCTGACCTATAACATTCCGATCAATCCCAATTACAGCGACCCCGGGGCTCAGGTCAATTTATACACCATCCCCGGCGTGGCGGAAGAAATTGCCAGGAAAACCACGTTGTATCGTCATCGCGCGCAAATGGCCAGTGCCATTGCCACGGCGTATTCAACTCCCAGTACGGATGCCGAAAAAGAAGCCATTATCGGGAAAACGGTATGTTTGACCAAAGCGTTTGAAGCCCCCGATGAATTCAAAATCATTGTTGTGGGCCAGGCCATTCAGGATCTTGGCGGCGGTATGAACATTACCAAAAACATCAATGGTACGAACCAATCCGCGACGGTGAATTACAACCACTATGAAGCTAATTACGACCAGATTACCGGAGAACAGAAAATGCTGGTAACGGTTTCGCGCAATCCGCTCAACAACAAGTTGAAAATTGAAAAAATCGAATATCTGCAGGATTGATGGATGATGAAACTGAAAGTTGAACTGGCGCTGTTACTGCTGTTGACCGGAACCGTATGGGCGGTACCGCCGCGTATCGCCATTCCGGCGTCACCGGCAGCCAATAATCCGTGGTTGCGGACACCATATGAAAAGGCCAGGAAGATGCCGGAATGCATGGTTTCGCTGTCTCGGGAAACGTTTTTGAACAATCTGCTGGCTTTTCAGAACAGTATTGAACACGGCGACAATCAGGGCAAGCAGTTGCGTTCTTCACACTATATGTCATTCAAGAATTCCGTTCTGGAGTGGACCAAGCTGCGTTTCTTCGAGTGTGACACGGACATCTCAAAGAAATGGCTGATGCAGATCGCCGAAATTTTTCAGAAGATGTACGAATACAATCAGGCCATGGATTCGCTGGAAGCCAAAGGCGATCAGAGAAACTTCGAAGTTTATCATCAGGCGTTCAAGAAACTGCAGGCGCAGTACACGGCGGCAATCCGCCAGCCGGGGCGGCCGTCACAGGCCGTCATCCGCCAGTTGGAAGAGCAGAAGATGAAGGAACAGAAGGCCTATCGGGCCTATCTGAAAAGTCTTGGCCGCAGGCAATAACAACTGCTAAAGCTGCCTGATGCCATGCCGGATCATATTTCCGTTGCGCAGATGGCAATACCGGAGTATATGATGGCAGCAGTAACAATATCACGAAATGACCCGATAAAATGGCGGTGAAGATTCGCTTTGAACGCAATGACGCGGGTTTTCAGGCGGAAGGAGAAGGCTTCCGCATCTTATTGACCTTTCACAACAACGATCTCGAATTGCACGGAACCGTTACCGTCGCGGCAGCCGGATCGTATTTCGACGAAATATCTTTATTCCATGCCCTCAAACAACTGCCGTTGCAAGGCGAAATCCACCATAAAAACCTGCGGGAATTCTGTCATTGCGCCGACAACGGCGAGAATGTGGCCGGAATGGTGTTGATGTACGGCCGGAAACCCCGTCCCGGCGCCGCGGGCAAGGTGGAGTTGCCGCCGGCGAATTCCTGCGGCATCATCAATGTCCGCCGCGGTCAGGTGGCCGCCAGAATCGTCCCCCCGCAAACCGGCGAGGTCGGAATGACCCTGAAAGGCGCAACCATCACGCCCATAACCGGCAAGCCCCTGAAAGTGAAACTCGGCGACGGCGTCAGCCGGGATGATGATGAGCAGGAAAAAATTCTGGCCACGCAGGACGGGCAGGTCATTTATGATCGGGTCGGCGCGTTGCTCCGGGTCTCCGGACAAATTCGGATCGACGGCAATGTCGATTACAGAAACGGCTATCTGGATTTTGTCGGCGACATTGAAATTACCGGAGATGTCGGACCGGGATGCCGCATCAAGGCCGGGAAATCGCTGCGGATCAAAGGCAACGTGGAATCATCCGAGATCGAAGCCGGGGAAACCATGGAAATTATGGGCGGAGTATCCGGCAAGAATCGCGGCTGTCTCCGCTCCGGCGGCAATATGACGTTGCGTTACGCCGATATCTGCGGGATCGAATGCGGCGGCAACCTGATGGTGAAAAACGAAATTGTGGACAGCAAGGTCGTCGCGGAAGGTTATGTGGATGTTTCCGGCGGCTCGATCATCGGGGGCCGGGTCATGGCACTGGGTGGAATCGAGGCCAGAATCATCGGCTCGGAACTGGGCGTTCCGACGCAATTGATCTCGGGACGGTCCAGTAAAATAGAACATGACATTCGGACGATCCAGGAAGCACAGAACTGCTTGAAGGCCGATTTTTCCCGGTTGGGACACAAAATCAAACCCTATATCAGCAATCCGGAATTGCTGGCCCCCCTTACCCCCGGAGAAAAACAGCAATTGCGCGAACTTACCGATAAATACAGCCATATCCGCAAACAGTTGCGCGAACTGGCCATAAAGCATCGAGACACGCAGGAGCTCATGCTGCATCATGCCAATCCCATGGTCAATGTCATCCGCACGCTCTGCAAGGGGGTGGAGTTGAACATCGACGGCAGCGCGTTGCGGATCACGGAGCCGGTTCACCGCAGCATAACCATTGTAAAAAATTCGCATAACGGCAGTCTTCGGGTCATCTCCAGAATCCGTCTGACCGACAACGCCCGCAAAGTGGAAGAAATCATTGCCGCCCAGGAAATGCATCGGCAACATCATCGGGAAGAAACATCCCCGTCCCCATCCACTACCCCGGAACCGTAATTTCCGAAACGCGGGATTACCGCCATCGCCGACGGCAATCCCTCCTCATTTACAGTATTTACAGTTCGTCGCGCAACCGCAGCGCCGCCGCCACCATATGCCGTAATGAAAGCAGCGTTTCCGGCCAGCCGCGGGTCTTGAGTCCGCAGTCCGGATTTACCCATAGCCGTTCCTTCGGCACCACCGCCAATGCTTTCCGCAGCAGGAAGACCATTTCCTCCGCCGTCGGCACGCGCGGACTGTGAATATCGTAGATCCCGGGCCCGATCTCGTTCGGGTAATCGAAGTCGCGAAAGGCCTGCAGCAACGCCATATCACTGCGGCCGGCCTCGATGCTGATGACATCGGCATCCATTGCCGCAATCCACCGGATAATAGTGTTGAACTCGCTGTAGCACATATGGGAATGAATCTGGGTCGTGTCCGCCACCCCGGAAGTCGCCAGGCGGAAACATTCGACGGCCCAGTGCAGATACTGCTCCCGGTCGCAATAACGCAACGGCATCCCCTCGCGCAGCGCGGCTTCATCGATCTGGATGATCCTGATCCCGGCCTGCTCCAGATCGGTCACTTCATCGCGAATAGCCAATGCCAGTTGCCGACACACCGTCGCCCGGGGCAGATCGTTGCGGACAAAACTCCAGCACAACATGGTCACCGGACCGGTGAGCATTCCCTTCATCGGCCGGTCGGTCTGCCGCGCCGCGAAAGTGATCCAGTCCACCGTCATGGGCCGGGGACGGGAAATATCCCCGTAAATAATCGGCGGTTTGACGCAACGGCTGCCGTAACTCTGCACCCAACCGGCGGCGGAAAAAGCAAACCCGTCGAGCTGCTCCCCGAAATATTCTACCATATCGTTTCGTTCCGGTTCCCCGTGTACCAGGACATCGAGGCCGAGCTCTTCCTGAATTTTAACGATCTTGCGGATCTCCTGCCGCAAAAAATCCTCATATGCCGCCGACGTAATTGTCCCCTGCCGGAATTTACGCCGTGTGGCCCGGATTTCCGGCGTCTGGGGAAACGAACCGATGGTCGTGGTGGGCAACAGCGGCAACCGCAGCCACTGCTGCTGCAACTTGCGTTCCGAATACGGATGACGGCGCCGCAACATATCCCCGTCAAGCGCGGCACAACGATGCCGCACCGCCGGATTGACGGTTCGAACGTCGCTGCGGCGGAATTCACCGGCGGCGGCATTATCCGCCAGTTCAGCCGCATTATCCGTTCCCGCCATCGTCTCGGCCAGAAATGCCGTTTCCCGGCATTTCTGCACGGCAAACGCCAGCCAACGGCGGATTCCGGGATCCAATGCAGACTCGCCGGTCAGATCGACCGGCACATGGAGCAACGAACAACTGGAGGCCACCTGCAATCGTTCCCGGCCGATTTTTTGTTCCAACTCCCGCAGCAACATCAGGGAATCGCGGTAATCGTTGCGCCAGACATTGCGACCGTCAACCACTCCGGCCGACAGCTTCATCCGTTCCGGCAGACGCTCAACCACCGCGGCTACCTGATCCCGGCCCCGAACCAGATCCAGATGCAGAATATCACAGCCGGACTGCAAGGCCAAATCCAGATTTTCCCCCAGACCACCGAAATAGGAGGCCAGCAGCAGGTCGCAGGAACCGGCCGCGGCTTTCAATTGACGGAACGTCGGAATAAAAGTCGCTCCGACCGCGTTCGGAATATCCCCGCACAGTATCGGTTCGTCGATCCTGATCGCGGCACAATGCGGCGCCAGGGCGGCAATTACCGTACTGTAAATCTCCGTTATCACCGGCAACAGCCGCCATCGATCAAAGCCGCCATATTCCTTGCCCAGACATAAAAAAGTTATCGGTCCCAACAGCACCGGTTCCGGATCGAACCCGGCCGACCGGGCCAGTTTCGTGTCGACAAGTACTTCCGGCACCAGGCCGCGCTCCCGGGGCAAGGCGGAGAACTCCGGTACCAGATAGTGGTAATTGGTATCGAACCATTTGGTCATTTCCAACGCCGGAAGGTTCCGGGTCGTATCGCCGCGGGCCATTTGAAAGTAAAGTTCATCCCGGTCTTTGTCTCCGGCAAAGCGGGGCGGGATCAATCCCAACATCATGATCGTATCAAGAACATGATCATAAAAGGAAAAATCGCCCACCACCACCGTGGTCAGCCCGGCGGCATGTTGAATCTGCCAGTGTCGCTGTTTCAGCTCCCGGCCAATGGTGCGCAGGCCGGCGGGGGTCAGTTGCCCTTGCCAGTACCGTTCCAGGGCTTGTTTCAATTCGCGCGCGGCTCCGATTCGCGGGAACCCGAGAATACGAGATTTCATCATCTGTCTCCTTTGCGTGGTTGGTCTGGAAGCGCGGCGGCAGCGGCACGGCAAGGTACAACCAACAGAGCCGAACGCCCCTGGCAACGAAGGAGTGGAATCAGCCGGTAATGGTTCTATCGCCTGCCGGTTTCGCGAGGCAGTCGCTCTTCCTGAACGGGGCGTCTTCCGGCTTCCGACTCCCATGATATGCCGCGGCCTTCCCATCGTTCCTACGACAGTGACCGAAGCGGGATAAATATCGGTTACGGCGGCGCGTCCGCGACGGTCTTTCACCGTCTTCCGTTTCCCGTTCAATGTTCAAAGGGCAAAATAACCGGTTTTACCGGGTTGTCAAGCCGGAACGGTCTCTTTGCCGGACGAATTTATGTCGCGGCCGACTTGTTTTCCGGATTTAACCCTATATATTAAGACCCATCAAGGCGTGGAGTCCACTTTAAATCTTTAAGGAGAGGAAGATAACATGATGAAGAAATTTGTGGTAATGACCGCTCTTGCGTTGGCTTTCGGAACCGTCGCGGTGGCAGATGACGCAGCAACTGCATGCCCTTCCAAAACAGGGAAAGACCAAAAAACCTGTTGTACCAAAGCTCAAAAACCAGCGCAGTCATGTTGTACCAAGGCCAAAAAGCAGAATAAATCATGTTGCCAGCAGGCGCAGTCATGTGAAATCAAATCCGGCAGTGCCGGGGAACGTTCCTTCTGGGCGCAGTTCGGCCGCAGCGCGTTACTGTATCTGCCCAATCGTTTGATTGATCTTTCCGACCTGTTCACGGTACAGTTGGGTGCCGGCAGTGCTTTCGGAGCCAAGGTGAAGGTAACCAACGGCTTTGAATTGGGCGGCACGAATGGGACGCAGTATTTCCTCGGCAAGGGCTTCAATCGCCAAGTCGGCGGCGGCTGTCTGGACAGCAGCGATTTCGGTCTGTTGTGCTGGCAGCGGGAAATGTTACAGGTCAGTGATACGTTCGGTTATTACAACGAATTTTATTTCAATAAAGATTTCAGCCTGGCTGACAATAACCTCCCGCCCTATCAGAACGGAACATTGGATTTCTGGAGCATCGGAGCCACCGTCGGAGTCGGCGTGGTCGGCGATTTCCAGCTTCATCTTCAGGAACTGCCGGATGCTATTCTCGGGTTCTTCTGTCTCGATCCGGATGGCGACGATTTGAAGTAAGTCATCATTTGTCCTCCTGGCGGGCGACCTCGATTCCCGATGGTCGCCCCCTTTTTTTACCCGCGTTATTCGATTAGTTCATACCGCGGAACAAAAGTTTCGCTTATCCGGTGCGGGGATTTGCAATATTCACCGTTTAAGTATATATTCGATTTTTGCGGTAAAATCCGATTGCCGTCGTACAGGAGAGCTTAATGGACATAGTTTTTGATATTCGTTTGGATAATGGTGCGAATTATAAAGCCAAAGCGCATGAAAATCTGGAATTGAAGGTCAATGATCAAGTCATTGTCCGCAAGGATTTTTATCTGGATTGCGGCCGGATTGTTGCCCTGCCGAAAGAAAGCGTCGGCGAGGGCGACAACGCCATGCCCCGCATTCAACGCAAGGCCACGATACACGACCTGAGCAAAGCGCACGAAAACGAAGCACGGGCCCAATCGTCACTCCGAACCGCCGTCATGCTGGTGGAGCGGCTCAAACTGCCGATGAAACTGTTGAATGCCCATTATTCCTATGACGGTAAACTGATCACCATTCAATTCACCGCTGACGGACGGGTGGATTTTCGGGAGTTGGTCAAGGAACTCAGCCACGCCATCGGAGCCAGAATCGAGCTGCGCCAGATCGGCGTCCGTGACGAAACGGCTATTTTCGGCGGAATCGGGGTTTGTGGCCGACCGCTGTGTTGTTGTTCTTTCCTCCATGAATTCTCTTCCATTAACGTAAAAATGGCCAAGGAACAGGATCTTTCGTTGACGCCGAGTACTATTTCCGGTGCCTGCGGCCGTCTGAAGTGTTGTCTTAAATATGAACACAACGGTTATCTGCAATTGGAAAGAAGTATGCCGCGTCGCGGGGAATTCTGCGAATGTCCCGAAGGACGCGGAAAGATTGTCGACCGCAACCTATTGACCCAAAAAGTTACCATACAACTGGAAGGCGGCAACCTTACGGCATATACCCGCCAGGAAATAACGTTGCTCAACGCCGAGCGCAACAGGCGATCCGGGCAGCCCCGCAAAGCTGCGGCGGCAGATACCGACAACGGCAAACCGCCAAGGAAAAAGGACTGAGGGAACCGCCACTTCACGTTTACATCACAATGCCGGAAGGGATTTCACCCTGGATGATTTTGCGGTGAATAAGCATTATTCCCAGAAGCCAATCAAATGACGGTAGTTTCCCGACCCGATTTTTAAGGCTTCGGACCCAATTCGGTCTTGCGGTCTTTCTTTCCATTCTCCCGCCGCAGGAAATAGGCTTTCACCACCATGTCATATTGCTTAATATTGGTGTTTGAAACCGGTCCGGTCTGCCCCCAGGAGTTGGTGGCATTGCGGGAACCATTCATATTATAGGAATTACGGGTCCAGCTTCCGGTGGGAGCCAGGGATCCGGAATTGCTTTCGGAGATATTGTAATCGCCGCTCTCCACCCGACGGGCGCTTTCGATAACCACGGCCTCGGCCCCGACCGCTTTTGCCTTATCCAACAGCTTATCCCGGATTTCTTCTCCGGTATAGTTGTCCGGAGCGTTCAAAGCGGCCCGACCAATGATTTCGTACCCGGCGGGAATGTCTTCCTGACCCAGATAGACGACCTTTTCGGTCGGAGCATAATGCTGTCCGATATAGTCCACCTGCATGCAGCCCGGCAAAAGCAGCATTCCACTAACAGCAATCACACCAATCCATTTCCATTCCATTACTGTTTTCATCCGTTTATGTTAATAGTAAGTCATTGCCCCGCCATAAATGACGCCCAGGTCCCGTTATTTATCCGTCATTTTTTCAATCATCTCTACTTCAAGGTATTATCAAAGCACGCCCTTGGTGGAGAGGACCCCTTTCACACGCGGATCAAGACTCACCGCCTGATCCAGCGCTTTGGCCAGCGCCTTGAATACAGCCTCGAAAACATGATGCGTTTCGCCGCCGGCCAACAGTCTGATATGAAGATTCATGCCGGCCTTCACCGCCAACGCCTGGAAAAATTCCCGGAACAATGCCGTATCGATATCCTTGATTCTGGCCGCGGGAGGAATCAGGTCGTAGACCAGATAAGGACGTCCCGAGAGGTCGAGCGCAACCAGAGCCAACGTTTCATCCATCGGCAGAATGCAGGAACCGTAACGACGGATTCCGGCCTTATCACCCAGGGCCTCCGCCAAGGCCTGACCCAAAACCAGTCCCAGGTCTTCCATGGTATGATGGCAATCAATTTCCAGATCGCCTTTGGCGATGATTTTGAGATCGAAAAAACCGTGACGAGCCAAGAGTTCCAACATATGATCGAGGAACGGGATTCCGGTGTCCACCTGATAAAGCCCCGTTCCATCCAGCGACAACTCCACGGCAATATCGGTTTCTTTCGTCCGGCGCACCACCGCGGCATTACGCATTTCGCTCATCTTTTTCTCCACTTGTGGGGAACAGCTATTTCATTTCCCGGATTTATGTCTATATTTAAAGTATATGCGACTCGGGAAAATAACAAATGATCTCGAAAGAAAAAAACTATGAATAGGACGCATTTCATGTTCCTCGCGGCCGGGGCACTGCTCCTGCTGTTATGCTGTTTCCTCTGCGTTGGCATCACGGGAAAATTGTTGATCGGAGCGCTGCTGGTATTATACATGGCCATTTTCTTTGGGTTCAAACTGTCCCAATACTCCGGCGGGTATCTCGCCGGCAAAATCAACAACATGTTTATCGCCCCCAAAATTTACCGCCGGGAAAAGGCGGAGTTGCTGACCCCGATTGAAGGATTGATGGCCCGGCACCGCTGGCAGGAGGCGGAACAGCGCCTGCGGGAAATTCTGAAAAAGAAGCCGCACCTCTCCGTCGCCGTCATCATGATGGGGCGGCTCTGCCTCGATCATTGTCATGACAGCAATACCGCCGCGACGGTTACCGGGAATTATCTGTTCGCGGCCGGGCGTCACCGGGCGCAACCGGGAGATGCGGAAATCGTCAATATCCATGTTGACGCCCGGTTGGATCAGAAACAACGGGTGGAAGCACTGGCGGTTCTGGAACGCGAAATACCGCGCCCCGGTTATCCGACCGGAGAGCGCAAGGCCATGCAGGTTCGCCGCCAAGCACTGTCCGCCGACTCCGGCGCCGCGCCGTCAGCCGGACAACTATCCGACATAATCCGAGCGAAAAATCACCCGTATCGGGCCAAATAACGGCAGATTCCGTCATTTACCGGGTTTCCGCTTCAGGCGTCACTGCCGGGGACGGGAATGTGCCGGGGCGCGAAAACGATAACCGATGCCGTAAACCGTTTCAATCAGGGCCGGAGCTTTGGGATCGGGTTCGATTTTTTTCCGCAGTTGGGCAATGTGCTGGTCGAGGGTCCGGGAAAAGCCGCCGTAGTGATTGCCCCAAACCGCCCCCAGGATGCGGTCACGCTCCAACACCTCGCCCGGATGGGCGGCAAAAAAACGCAACAGTTCAATTTCCCGGGCGGTCAAGGGCACCGCCGTCGTCCCGATTGTCGCGGTCATGCAAGCGGCGTCAACGGTGATATGGGCAAATTGAAAACGGTCGCCGGACGACGGCAATGCGTCGTCGTGACCGCGTTGCGACCGGCGCAGCACCGCGGCGATCCGCGCCACCAGTTCCCGGACACTGAAGGGTTTGGTCACATAATCGTCGGCGCCCAATTCCAGGCCCAATACTTTGTCGATCTCCTCGCCCTTGGCGGTCAGCATGATGATGGGAATATCCTTGTTCCCGTTGCGAATACGGCGGCAGACATCGAAACCGCTGACTTTCGGCATCATCAGGTCCAGCAACAGCAGCTCGGGCTGCCATTGCGTATAAAGCCGCAGGGTTTCACTGCCATCGGCGGCCTCGCGAACCTCATAACCATCCATGGACAGCGCATCGACCAGCCCCAGGCGGATATTGACGTCGTCCTCCGCCACCAGAATACGAGTTTTACTCATGATGATTCTCCCGGTAAAGTAATGATGAATTCCGTCCCAGTCCCGGCGGACGCCGGACGGCAGCTCAGGTCGCCCCCCTGGTCGCGCAGCAATTTACGGGCGATTGCCAGTCCCAGGCCGCTGCCCGACTGCTCCGCCGTCAACCGGTCATCGCCACGGTAAAATTTGCGGAACAGTCGCCGCCGACAGCCCGGCGGAATGCCGGGGCCGTGATCGATAACCGACACCTGCCAAACCGTCCCGTTATGCGCCGGCACCATCCCGACCCACCGCCCCGAAGCCGCATATTTAACGGCATTGGAAAGGAGATTATGCAAAACCTGCACCAGAGAATCCCGATCCATGCGCGTCAGGACGGCAACCTCCGGCAATTGCAATTCCAAATCGATCCCGGCGCCAAGCAACCGGTCATGCCATGTTCCGGCGACGTCACGCAATAAATCCCTCACGTCCAGCGCGACCGGATGATACTGTTTCTTCCCGGCTTCAATGCGACTGAAATCGAGGATGTTGGCAATCAGCCGCGACAGCCGCTCGCTTTCCGATAAAATCACCTCGAGATAGCGGCGTTGCTTTTCCGGCGGCAGACGGTCCGGATGATCGTGCAGCATTTCCGCGTACATCCGGATACTGGTCAGCGGCGTTTTAAGTTCGTGGGACACATAGGCCACAAAACTGGTCTTTTGTCCGGCAACCACAATTTCCCTCCTGGCCAGCCACAGTGCCACCCCGCCGCAAGTAGCGAAAAGCAGCAGCAGGGCTGCGATCTGGAGCATCAGGGAAAAAAGATAATTTCCCGTCGGAAGCAGCGCCGGAATCAGGTACCCGCGCACCTGCCAGCCCGGAATCAGCCGGTCGGAAACCGGCACGATAACCGTCGGCGTCAGCGCCGCTTTTTCCGCCGCGTTGGCCGGATGATAGCCGGAGGCGAAGATCACCCGCCCCTGCGAATCCGTCATTTCAAAACGAAAATAACGGGGCATTTTCTGCGGGAACAAGGGCACGATACGACTTTGGACGGCCACCATTTCCACCTCGCCACCGACAATTTTCGTCGCATCATTCCGACATTTCGCCCAAATTAACGGACAAAACTCATTGCCGGCAAACCACGGCAGCCACCCCCAGTCCGCCGTCCCGACCACCACGCCGAACCGGGAACTCATCCGGATTTTTCCGGCCCGGTCCGCCGCCGCCACTGCAACCGTCGAGGCCGACACCGCGTCCGAGACTTTCGCCTTTGCCATCGGCGCATTATACGTTGCTTTGCCGACCCGTGGTAAATCCGGCGCCGGAAGATTGCCGCCCATGGCCACTGCTTGCCCGGTTTCGGGAACCGCGCGGGCAAACAGTTCCGCTTCGTGCCGGGTCGCGCTGACCAATTCACTGAACAACGTGGCATAGCGCCGGGCAAAACCGCTCTCCGCCGCCGGATAGAGCAGCTTGCCGTCCGCCCCGGCCAGAAAGACGCCGCGCAACAGCGGCTCCCGTCGTTCCAGCGCCAAAACGCCGGTTTTATTCGGGGCGGTTCCGGCCGCGGCAACGGTAAGCAGATCCCGAATGGCGGCAACCGCAGTTGCGGTCCGAACCGCCAACAGATTGCATTCCGAGGCCAGAATACTGCGGGTCTCGTTGCGACGGAAGTTCTGCTCATGGCGCGCCAGCCGAAACGCGGTCAACCCGAGCGCGACGGCGGCGGCTACGGCGATCAGACTCATCGCCACAATGATCCGGCTGCTTTTCATTCTTTTATTCCATTATTTTCCGACGATATTGCCTCTGGATTCCGTAATTAACTTATCTCCGGAATGGCGCGGGTCAAGCAGTCGGGCCGTTTCCGCCAGTTTGATGAACTCGGCGCGATAGCCGTTGCGGTCGGTGCCACGGGCGTCTTGCGCCAATTGAATTACCTGGTTCCAGTCGGCGCGTCCTTTTAACGGGGAATTGCGCAGCAGCAGTCCGAATTCCGCCACCGCGGCGGCGAAACGGAAATTTGCCGACGGCGGCGACGCCTTTTCCGCCGTACAATAACCGATCCATTCCGTGCTGTTCCGGTCTTCCGGCGTTTTCCAGCGCAACTTGAAATTGATCAGCTTATCGCTGACGACCGTGGTTTTCTGGAATTCCAGCGGGGCGGCGGCGGGAACTTCTTCCTCGGACGAAGCCGGAATCAACTCGTACAACACGGTTACCTGATGTCCGGCACCGACTTCGCCGGCATCCTTGGCGTCATCGGCAAAATCGCGATCGGCCAGTTTTCGTTTTTCATAGCCGATCAGGCGGTAACCTTTGACAAAGCGCGGATTGAATTCGAGCTGTATTTTCACGTCCTTAGCCACGGTAAACAGATTCCCGGCCATTTCGCCGACCAGAACTTTCTGCGCTTCGCGAATCGAATCGAGATAGGCATAATTGCCGTTGCCTTTGTCGGCCAGCATCTGCATTTTGCCATCCTGATAATTGCCGCGGCCGGTCCCGAGTACGGTCAGAAAGATGTTCTGCGCCCGCTTGGCCTCGATCATCCGAACCAGCTCCCCTTCGCTGCCGACTCCGACATTGAAGTCGCCGTCGGTAATCAGAATCACCCGGTTGTTGCCACCCGGGATGAAATATTTGGCGGCGATCTGATATGCCAGTTCGATTCCCTGCGCGCCGGCGGTGGCACCACCGGATTGCAACGCATCGATTTTGTCTTTGATAATCTTATGGCAATCTCCGGGGGTCGACGACAGCACCAGCCCGGCCGATCCGGCATAGGTGACCACCGCCACCCGGTCGCAGGAACGCAACTGATCGACCAACAGACCCAGCGCCTGTTTGACCAGCGGCAGGTCATCGGCCATCGATCCCGAGGAATCGATCAGAAAGACAAAATTGCCGGGGGGTAATTGATCGGTCGCCACCGGCTTGGCCTGCAGTCCGATCAGGAGCAGATCGTGTCCGGGATTCCAGGGACAGGAGGCCAGCTCCATCGTCGGCAGCAAAGGCAACGCCTCGGCCGGGGCCGGATAGTCGTAATGAAAGTAATTGAGGCATTCCTCGATACGCACCGCATCCACTGGCGGCAACCGGCGTTCCTGCAGCAGAAACCGACGCACATTGGCATAAGAAGCGGTATCGACATCAATGGAAAAGGTCGACAGCGGATGGCTGGTCACCGCGGTAAAATCGTTTTCTTCATAATATTTATATCCCTCAGTGTTGAAACCGAATACCGGTTGACGGCGGTCAATACCGTCGTTCTCGAAGTCCCGGCCTTCCGACGCCCCCTCCCGGTATGATATCGGCGCTCCCTCCGGAATCGGAACATTACCCTTCAAAGCCGTCGGCGGCGACGCGTCCTTCCCCAGACAGCAACAGCAACTTACCTCTGAAGCCGCTTTGGCTTTCGGAGTCGCCGGAGCCACCGGAACCGCCGGACCGGCGCTGGACGTGGACCGCACGATCGGCTGCCGCCCCGGGCTTCCTTTATCGACGCCACCCGCCTTCGGCCCTGCCGTACCGGGACGACAGCCGTAAATCAGCACCGCCATCATTACCATTATTCCGCCGCACCACCAAATCGGCTGTTGCCGCAACCATTTATGTGGTATCATTTTCCCCCGACCTCCGCCTGCGTTTGTTGATATACCTGTGAATTTTTCACCTGATAACTTTCACCCTTCATCCGTTTACGGCTGATATTGTACTGCCGGGCGTCATGCTTGCTGTCCACCAGCTCCTGCCGCCGCTGCTGCAACGTTGCCGCCTTCTGCCGTAATTCCGGACTGCCGGTTTCCGCCGCAGTCTTTTCGAGCTGAACCGCCGCCTGCTGCAGGGTTTTTTGCGCGGCGTCGAAATCGCCCTTATCGGCCAGTTTAACCGCGTTTTCCCGCATTACCGCACTCTGCTGTACCGCGATCTCCGCCTGAACGGCCCGGTTCAGATTGGTCTGAATCACTTTTCGGTCGGTACTGAAGGAAGCAATAATCGGTTGCTGCAGGCGCTGTTCGCGATTACTGCCAACCATGGCGTAATCGAGCGTAACCGTGGCCAGTTGTTCACTGGCGCCGGCAGGGCGGGGCGGAGTTTCCACCTGAAGGATCAATGACTTCTCATGGCCGATATAGACCTGATTGAAATCCATTTCCACGGTGTTGCCGTTGATCCGGCATTCGTGACCAAGAATACCTTTGGGACGGACCCCCTCCGGACAGACAATCCGAACCCGGATCGCGGTGGCCGCCACCCGCAATGCCGAACCGAGCTCCTGGGAGAAAATCAACGGCAAATCACGGCTGTTTTCGACAAAATAGAAGTTTCCGTCGCTGTTTTGCGACAGTGCGGTCATCAGATCCTCGTTATAATCGCTGCCGACGCCAATGGTGCTGACCGAAATCTTTTCTTTGATCAGCGAGCGGCCGAGGCGGCCGAGTTCCTGCGGCGTGGATGGACCGACATTGGCCAGCCCGTCAGAAAGCAGAATAATGCGATTGACATAGTTTTCCGCCGCATTTTTCCGGATTTCATTGGCCGCCACCGCCACCCCGGCAAACAACGCGGTGCTGCCGCCGGTCCGGATGGCATTGATGGCACTGACGATCTTCTCCTTCATGGCCGCAGTTGCCCGCGTCGCCGGAATAATCGTTTCGGCGTTGTCATCATGTTTCTTCGGGTCGTCCTTGTAAGGCCACGATAACGCCTTGCGGGAAAGCTCAATATCCGGCGCGGAGAATATTGCTTTGTCGTGCCCGTCCTTACCTTTGAT
>JAQUZV010000006.1 GCA_028691155.1 Victivallales bacterium | reverse complement strand
CCCCGGTAACCATGGCACACCGTTCCACACCCAAAACCTTCAACGATTTGATCATTTCATCCGCTTCATTACGGATTTTGTCCTTGAACCCGATCCAGCCGATGGCTTTCCGGCCACGCGCCACATAAATAACGCTCATGCCGTAACTTTCACTTTCCTTTTTCCCGGTATGAACGTTGGAAACATCGATATCCATGGAACTGAGCCATTTAAAGCGCCCGAGGTAGAATTTTTCCCCGTCAATTTCGGTAATCACCCCTTTGCCGTGCTCTTCCTGGAAATCTTTCGCTTCCTTAAGCTTGAGTCCGGCTTCCCCGGCCAACCGCTGCAGCGCTTTCGCCGTCGGATGATTGGAGTGAATTTCCGCCGAGGCGGCATATAACAGCAGTTCCGCCGGTTCCACGCCGGCAATCGGCGCCAGACGGGCCACCGACAAGACCCCATCGGTCAGAGTCCCGGTTTTATCGAAAACAAAAGTACGGATTTTCGAGGCCGATTCCAGATGGGCCACATTCTTGATGAAGATCCCCAGCCGCGCGGCCGCCGCCACCGCGGCCACCACCGCCGTCGGCGTCGCCAGCACAATGGCGCAGGGACAGGTAATAACCATCAGAGTAATGACCCGGCGCATATCGCCGTCGGAGATCCACCAGGTCAGCGCGGCCAGCATCAGCACCATCGGAGTATAAAACCCGGCATAACGGTCGATAATACGGACAATCGGCGTCCGGCTGCTTTCCGCCGCCATAATCATGTCCTTGACCTTGCCCAGCGTCGTATCCTCTCCCAGCCGGGTAACCCGAATTTCCACGCTGCCGGTCAGATTCTGGGTCCCGGCAAACACTTCGCCGCCCTCTTCCTTGTCCACCGGCAGCGATTCCCCGGTGATCGAGGCCTGATTGACGGTGGTCTCGCCGCGGACCAACACCCCGTCCACCGGGAAATTATCCCCGGGACGCACCCGGATGATGTCGTTGATCGCCAAATCCAGAACGTCGACTTCGATTTCCGCGCCGTCAACAATTTTCGAGGCCGTATGCGGCGTCAGTTTAACCAGTTCTTCGATGGAGCGCTGCGCCCCGCTGGCCGTGCGCGATTCGATGATAATGGTCAACAACAGGAAAAAGGCAATAATCCCGGCGGTCTGAAAATCTCGGCCCGCAAAAGCGGAAAGGATGGCCAGCGCCACCAGTTCGTTCATATATACCTTGCCGTGGATCAGATCCTTGACTGCGGTGATAATGATCGGCAGCGCCAGAATCACCGCACCGATAATCGCACTGAGATTGGCGGAAAAAACCTGCCCGGGAAACAACCACTGCAACAGGAAGGAATTGATGACAAAAAAACCGCCGATCAACGCACTGGACAGCCGTCCCATCGAACGATCATGTCCAACGCCTTCGGAGACATTGCCGCACACCGGACACGTCGTCCCCTTGGCGTGAATGTGACCTGGTTGCTTATGATCGTGATCATGGTCGCAGCAATGCTCATGCCCGGCCTGATTCTGCTCCGCAATGGCAATAGCGTCAGCCATATCCAATCACCCTCTATTTTCGTTGTTATTGTTGATGAGTTTTTTCTGTATCGGCTCGGGATTGATCTTCAGGCGCACTTCCTGATTGCCGCGGGCCGACTTATGAATAATAAACTTTTCCTTGGTCAACGCCAGAACATCGGCCAGGGTGTAATTATACAGCGACACCAGCACCGTCTCCGGGCTGCGCATATATTCTTCATTGATCTTATTGAAGTAAAACACTTCGGACTTGATTTCCGAAGCCACCCGGGTTCTATAGTTTTCCGCCTCGGCCTTGATTCGTACCTCTTCCGACAACGCCTGATTTTCCTGTTCCACCCGATACGACAAGGCTTCGCTGATCATCTTTTCCCGTTCCTGCCGGGCAATGCTCACTTCATCGAACGCCGCTTTGGTCTTCAACGGCGGCTGGGCCGTGTCGATGGTCACCGCGTCAACCACCACCCCCAGATCCATGTCGGCCACCGCATTGACGAAGCTGTCCTGCACCTGGCTGATATAAGGCTGATTGTTATACAACGCCTGTTCCACCGAATGCGCGGCCGTGGTTCTGATGACGATATCGCGCAGCATGTTCTGCATCAACACAATCGGACCGCCGTAGTATGCCTCGTCGCTGGGATGAAGCTTCTGCATGAGTTCGTTTGCAAACGGCGAGGTCGCCGCAATAACCCGTTCGTAATATGTCCTGGCGTTATTGACGCGGTAAACCACCCGCCAACGCGTATGGATAATGTTCGCATCGGCTGTCAGCAGATATCTATCGCGTCCCGGCGCCAGGGACGCGCCGGGATTCAGACTGCCTCTTTCTGGTTGCGCCAGAAAAGAAACAAAAAACGTCTTCGGGGTTTTGGGAATCCGGATAAACTCGTTGACCGGACGCGGAAACGCCCAGTACCAGCCCTTATCCCAGACCGCATGGACCTTGCCGAAACGCACCAGAAGCACGGATTCCTGCGGACTGACAATTACAAAACCGCCAAAAGCGAAAAAGAAAACCAACATGCCGATAATCAGCGCGGCCATAATCATGAACGCAATCCGCAAACTGCGGACAAATGACTTCAGCCCCAAGTCATAGCGACCATAGCTGCTGTCCTGCTGCGCTCCATGTTCCTGTTCGTGTTCTGCATTTTTCATGTTTTGCCGCCCGGTTTACTTTTGTGATTTGGCAGGAGCCGGCGAATTGATGTTTTCCGCCCCGGCCCTCAGAATATCGAACGGCGCCGAATCGGTGTCGAGAATCAACGTCGTCTTCCGCCCCATAATCTTCTTCATGGCATCCAGCTTGCGCAGAAACGCCGCCAACTGCGGGTTCTTCTTGAATTCGCTGTAATACTTTGCCGCTTCGGCATCGCCCCCGGCGCGGATGGTTTTGGCTTTGGCCTCGGCATTGGTCAAAATCGTCATTCTCTTGGCATCGGCCAGACTGCGGATTTCCTTGGCCCGGCTTTCACCTTCCGAACGGTATTTGCTGGAAATCTTCTGCCGTTCCGCCACCATGCGGGCAAAAACGGAACTGGTGGTGTTTTCCGGAATGCCGATGCTGTTGACCCCGACCGCAATTATTTTCACGCCATAAGACTCTTCCGTTTTTTGGTTGAGGAGTTCGCGGATCTGCTTTTCAATTTCCGACAGCTTCATCTTTTCGGGATCGGTATTGATCAACTCGTCGAAATTATGTTTCCCGATAACAATGGCCTTGTCGCTGCGCATCCAGTTGCTGAGGGATTCCTCCGCCCGAGGCACCGTCATCCAGGTGGTATAAAATTTTTCCGCATCGGTGATTTTGTACGCAATGTAAATTCCCACCAGAACATTCTGGGCATCCTTGGTCATGGTTTCTTCAATCTTCCCGCCACTGCCCTCGAAACAACGGACGCGATTGTCGAATTTATAAATACTCTGAATCGGATAAGGCCAGCGGAAATTCAATCCCGCCTCGCCGGTCCCGGAGATTTTCCCCAAGGTGGTAATCACCGCATATTCGGTGGTTTTAACCTGATAGGAAATGATCGTGATAATAAAAACTATCGCCACCAAAACTCCCAACAAAATCGTCACCCAATGCCTGGGCATCTTCTGTTCCTGTTGTGCCGACATCTCTGAACTCTCCTTCGATTTTATATATAATTTCAACTTATCTTGATTTCAGCTTGACGTTACCGAAAATTATTTGGGAATCGAGCCCAGATCGGCATCCAGCAGATCGAGGCGTTCTTTTTCTTCGAGATTGATTTCATAGATTTCATAGGGCATCGATTTGGAGAAGATGTATTTGCGGATATCTTGGCAGTCGCGCTCCAGAAAATCCAGATAGGTGCGCAATTTAAACAGCGTCGGCATGGCGTTATAGGCAAGCAGCTGCTTGCCGAAGCGCTCCGCTTCCGCATCCGAAACCTTAATCATATGGTTGCTGTAAGATTCGGCATTCAGTCTGCTGCGGTATGCTTTCGATTCCGCCTCCGGAATAATCTTGATTTCATAGGCTCCCGCCCGCAGAATCTTGGTTTCCTTCTCTTCCATGGCGTTGATGACGTCATGGAACGACGGCGCCACTTCTTCCACCTGCGGGTGAACATCCTGAATATTTACCGCCACAATGGTAACGCCCAGATTGTGATCATTGCAGGAATCCTGTATCTGCTGGGTCAGTTCCTTGGTGGTGTTCTCCCGTCCGGAGGACATGACGCTAAACAAATCGACACTGGCAAAATATTTGGTGACGATCTGTTCGCAGATTTTCTGGACCATATTGCTCGGGTCATAGTTGTCGAACAAGTAGTCTTTGACATGCGATTTATTGATGGTAAACTGAATGGGAATACTGGCGCCAAGCAGCGATAGCGAACCGGCCGCGGAATCCTTTCCTTCGGAATTGCGTACCGCCACCAGAAACTCTTTTTCACTCGCATAATGCTTCACCGTCCACAGCACAATATCCGGCTGAATCGGTTTGCCGTCTTTCACCTCCAGCGTGGAACCGACCCGAACCTCGTGAATTTCCGTACATGACGCCTTGACGATCGTTTCCAGCGGATACGGCAACTTATAATAAATATTCGGCTCCAACGGCTTATCATTGATCACCCGTCCGAAACGCACCCGGAATCCGACTTCATTCTGATTGACCTCGACTATCCCGGTAAACAGCCATAACAGCAAGGCCCACAACAACAACATCGGCAGGAAGGCCCGTTCAAAAAAACTGTACAACGCCGTTTTGGAGATTTTGAACCCGAATTGATAGTCCAACGCATCGGCAATATTGCGCATTACGCCGCCGGGTTCGGTAAAAAGCGCCAGAATCCGGCTCTCATAGACCGGACGCACTTCCTCAATGGTCCGCGGCCGGTAGAATTCGGTAATCAGGTTGATGACCAGTTCCACATCCAACACCACAAAAAAGCCGAAAAGAACCCGGGCCAGAATGTGGTCATATGCCGGTTTGCCGTAGCGATACAACAGCGCCGAGACAGAAGCCAGTATCATCGCAATAAACGCCGCAATCAGCCAGGCGCCGACCGGACGCAGCCAACGGAAAAATTTGGCCCGTGACTGTCCGAGGCAAAACGCCCCGGCAAACGCACTGAGAAACATCAGCAAAACACAAATAAACGCCACATGGAGGGAATTTTTCGGCTCGGATAACTTAAGCCCTCCCCATTCCCGGGCGAACAGTACCAGCAGCGTAGTAATAACCAGAATACTGAGTCCGGACATGACATAAGGGGCAAAGCGGGAATAATTGTCAAACGTATGACCGGCGCCGAACCGGACATCTCCTTCGGTGTCGAACGCGCTGTCCTTGCGCTCCCGCAGCAGTTTCTTTTCGATCGCCTCATAATCGGCCGCGGCGGAAAGTTTGCCGAAAATCGCCGCCGCCACGGCAAACAGCATCGCCACCATAAACGGAATAATGCCGATGGCATAGGTATCCAGCCCGGCCCATTTGGAAATGACTCCGGTGAACAGAATCAACAGGGTGACGGCGGAAATGCCGATAAAGGCGAAAAGTGAAACGGTGAAAAGAAGTTTTGAGCCCTCGATATTCTCTTTGATCTGACTGTCTTTTTCCATAATCGCGCGTCTTTCATCCCTTTAGGGTTATGGCGTTCAAACACTCGGACATTATTTTATCATGAATTCATCCAAAAACAAACTCATTTCCCGGAAATCAGCCCCATATTTTTTACATATAGACTGTTTCGTGTCGCAAAAGTTCCCCGTCAATCCTCTTCAGAATGATTTTTCCGCTGTTTTTTTCTTTACCGAACGTTGACTTATTTGTTTTTTCAATTATTATTAGAATTAATAATCATTATCAATTTTGGAATAAGCCTTATGAAGATGAGCAACACGCAGCAGCGGCGGGTAATTCTGGAAGAATTGCGGAAACTGGATACCCACCCGACGGCGGATGAACTATACGACCTGGTGCGGCAACGTCTGCCGCAAATCAGCCTGGGGACCGTATATCGCAATCTGGAACTGTTGTCGGCCACCAGTCAGATCTTGAAGCTGCAGTTGACCGGGACACAAAAACGTTTTGACGGCAATACCGCGTTGCATTACCACCGGCGTTGCCCGTGTTGCGGCCGGGTTTCCGACCTAAAGGGAGAAGAAATGGCGGAGGTCGAACGGGTTCTGAATGAATTGCTCCGTAAAACCGGATGCAGGAGCTACACCCTGGAACTGTGCGGGGTCTGCCCCGCTTGCCGAAAACAACAATCATCATCTCGGGAAAATCCCGAAAATATCAATAACCCCAAATCCCATCAGGAGAATAAAAATGACGGAATTGAAAGGCAGTAAAACGGAAAAAAATCTGTTGCAATCGTTTGCCGGAGAATCACAGGCGCGTAACCGTTACACCTATTTTGCCGCGGCGGCGGAAAAAGAAGGTTATTTTCAGATCGCCGCCATCTTCCGGGAAACCGCGGATCAGGAACGCATTCATGCCAAACGCTTTTTCCGGTTTCTGACCGGCGGCATGGTGGAAATCACCGCCGCCTTCCCGGCGGGCACCATCGGCACCACGGCGGACAATTTGGCGGCGGCCGCCGGCGGGGAACACGAAGAATGGAGCGAACTGTATCCGGAATTTGCCCGGATTGCCGAGGAAGAAGGGTTCAAGGATGTTGCGGCGGCATATCGCCGGATCGTCGTAGCGGAACACCACCACGAACAGCGTTACCGCGCGCTGCTGCAGAACCTGCAGGACGGAACACTGCTCAAGAAAGCAAAAAAAGTGGTCTGGACCTGTGCCAAATGCGGCTATGTTCACGAAGGAACGGAACCGCCCAAGAAGTGCCCCGCCTGTCTTCACGGCCAGGAACATTTTATTGTTCTGAATGAAAGTTATTGATTTTTCCGCTGCGGAGTCACATAGTATATTTATGCAACCCAAAAAATCAAGGGGGTTTTATTATGCCGGCAAGAACTAAAGTTTACAAATGCAGCAAATCCGCATTTACCGTCGAAGTAACCAATGAAGCCGCCGAATGCGCGGCTCCGGTCTGCTGCGGAGAACCGATGCAGCTGATGCAGGAACAAACCGCCGATAAAACCAAGGAAAAGCACGTTCCGCTGCTCAGCGGCAACGGTAACGGCACCAAGGTGGTGGTCGGCTGTACGCCGCACCCGATGACCGAAGAACACTACATCGAATGGATCGAAGTTATCAACGGTTCATACGTCAATCGCAAGTATCTCCGGCCGGGCGATGCGCCGGAAGCCGAGTTTTACGTCCCGCTGCAGGAAAACCTGATCGTCCGTTCTTATTGCAACAAGCACGGACTCTGGAGAGGATAAAATGATCAGCAGCAAGTTGGAGGAAGCGATCAACGACCAGATTAATTTCGAGTTTTATTCCTCGTATGTCTATCTGGCCATGTCGGCCTGGTTCAAGGATCAGAATTTCAATGGTTTCGCCCATTGGATGGAAATCCAGGCCCGGGAAGAATTGTTTCACGCCATGAAATTGTTCCATTTCGTGTTCGACCGCGGCGGGAAGGTCGTTTTGACGGCCGTCAAGGCACCGGCCGGGGAATGGAAAACCCCACAGGAGGCCTTCCGGCAGGCGTTCGAACATGAACAAACCGTCACCTCGCGCATCAGCGACCTGATGGACCTGGCGCTCACCGAACGCGACCACGTGGCCGCGACGTTGCTGCAATGGTTCATCAACGAACAGATCGAAGAAGAATCCAGTGTCAAAAGCATTGTCGATCAACTGCGGATGATGGGCGCGTCGCAGGATTCCGTCTTCATGCTGGATCGGGAACTTAACGTCCGTCAGCTCGGCGCTCAAGCTTCCGCTTATCTGAACGACCAGCCGCTGACGACGGCTTGATGCGGACGATTGCGGTCCGGCGGGATAACGTGCCGAACCGCAATTTATCATAATTTTTATTGAAAGTATTAAGGAAAAATGAATAATCCCCATTATCTCCAACCGGTGCGGATCACCGACAACGTCTATTGGGTCGGTGCCGTCGATTGGAATGTCAATGAATTTCACGGTTACCGGACCGTCCGCGGTTCGACTTACAATGCCTTTCTGATTCTGGACGAAAAGATTACGCTTATCGATACGGTCAAAGCACCGTTTAAAAATCACCTGCTCAGCCGGATCAGCGCCATTGTCGATCCGGAAAAAATCTCTTATATTGTTTCCAATCATGCCGAACCGGATCACTCCGGTTGCCTGGCCGAAGTGGCCGCATTGGTCAAGCCGGAAAAAATTTTCGCCTCGACCGCCGGAAAGAAGGCCCTGCTGCAACACTACGAGTTCGACCAGGATATCGAGGCGGTAAAAACCGGCGATGAAATCAGTCTCGGCCGTGAAACCATCCGCTTCATCGAAACCAAAATGGTGCACTGGCCGGACAGCATGTTCAGTTATCTTGTCGGAGATAAAATGCTCTTTTCCCAGGATGCGTTCGGCATGCACCTGGCGGGATCGGCACTCTTTGCCGATGAATATGAACACGATATCCTCCATTGGGAAGCGGAAAAATATTACGCCAACATTCTGATGCTTTACTCCGGCAAGATCAAGCAGTTGCTGGAAAAATTGCCGGAATTCAAACTGGATATAAAATATCTGGCTCCGGACCACGGGCCGATTTTCCGCCGCAGCGAAGATATCGCCATGATTATCGGCTGGTACCGGAACTGGGTGGACCTGCCGCTCTCCCGTAAAGCGGTCGTGGTTTATGACACCATGTGGCACGCGACGGAAAAGATGGCATTCGCCATTGCCGACGGTCTGCGCGATGCCGGGGCGGAACCGCACTTGATCCGGATCGGGGCCCGCGACCGCAGTCAGGTGGCCACCGAACTGCTCGACAGCGGCGCCATCATTGCCGGCAGTCCGACGCTCAACAATCAATTATTCCCGAGCATGGCCGATGTGTTGACCTATCTCAAAGGGCTGCGGCCTCAAAACCGAATCGGGGCCGCATTCGGTTCTTTCGGTTGGAGCGGCGAGGGGGTGGCTCAGGTAGAAACGTATCTGCGCGACATGAATGTCGAAATTGTCGCCGACAGCATCAAGCAGAAATACGTGCCCAAAACCGACGATCTGCAACGGTGTTATGAACAGGGTCGAAAAGTCGGGGAGGAACTGCTCCGGCGGTTGAAAAAATAATCATGATGACCGACGGCGGCGCGAATCGGCGCCGCCGTCGGTCATGGTAATAAATTACAACGATAAAGGAAGAAAAAATGTATTTTCGCTCTGGTCTGGTGTATCTTCTGGGAGCATTGACTCTGGCCGGCGGCTATACCGCGGGCGCCGCGGTTCCCGCGCCGGCAACAACAACTGCCGCCGCACAGGATGAAATTGTGATCAACGGTTTGCCGATCCGGCTCCGGCTGGTCGAAGACAACCAATACAACCGGAGATACAAACTGCCGGGACCGATGACCGAAGTAAAATCCGTTACCATTCATAATACGGCGGAACCGTTTTCCGCCAAACAGGAACGCGAACGGGTCAACAACCGTCGTGACAACGCCTCCGTCTCCTTTCATTTTGCTGTCGACGAAGCGGAAGCGGTTCAGATTCTGCCGCTCGGCCAGCACGGCTGGCATGCCGGAGACGGCAATGGCAACGGCAACATGCACAGCATCGGCATTGAAATCTGCCGCAGCCAATGCTATGGCCGTGACGAACATCTCTATCGTTCCGCCGAAGCCAATGCCGCCGTTCTGGCCGCCTGGCTGCTGAAGGAACACCGCCTGGGCATCGATGCCCTGAAAAAACATCAGGACTGGAACGGCAAATATTGTCCGCACCGCATTCTGGAAGAAAAACGCTGGCAAGAGTTCAAAGCCCGCGTTGCCGCCCAAATGAAAAACCCGCAAATGGCCAGTCTGGAACCGGCGGCCCCGTTGCGCGAAGCCGTCTGCATCGGCACCCGCAAACATGCCGACGGTAAGACCGGTCCGTATTTCCAGAGTTTTTCCGGTAAAAGCTTCGACATGCAGCGGGATTACATTGCCGATCTCAAGCGGCACGGGATCAAGGAAATCGATGTTTCCGACTGGGTCAAGGATCTGGACTGCCGACCGATCCTGAAAGATTTCCGGGATGCCGGCATCAATGTCCGGTTTCTCTATGTCTGGAAATCCAGCGCGCCTGATTGGGATCGCGAGGACATTGTCCGCACGACAAACGGCAGTAACGAGTTCCGGGACTATATGGCCGGCAAGAAGAAATAACCGTTATTGATGCCGTTGTTTATCCGTCATTTGTGCAATCGGTTGCGGTGGTGATGTTTTTGTCGCAACATGCGATAACATACCGCATCGTCGGGAGCGCATTGACGGATAAAATAATCACCGCCGTGAACGCCGGGTATCATGAGGAGAAAGAGGCGCGATGCCGGCGGGATTGTTTTATGGCATTTTCAGGCCGTGAAAACGGCACAGTTGCCCCGACCATTCTTCCAGTTGTTGCCAATAATCTTCCGTCAGGGGCGGCAATGGCATATCGCCCTGAGCCGCCTCCAGTAAAACCGCCATCAACCGCTGCTGCATTTCATTTTTGCCGGCATCGGCGTTAAGTGCTTCCGGCAATAACCCGTTTTCATTCAAATAGGCCAGCCGCACCAGCAAGCGGCACTGACCGGCCGTCGGGATCGCGTCACCGGAACCGCCCAGGGCACCGAGGACAAAAACCATGGCTCCGCACAACTCCGGACACGGCAATTGCGGCGAAGAATTATCCAAGGCAAATTTTCCCAGTTCACAAGCCAGCATATAGTTGCCGGCATGGGAACCGATGGCGTCAAATGCCGTTATGCTCTCCGCGGAATAGACCGACGGCATGCCGTCCGATACCGGATGAAAATCGATCCGGACCTGGCGGAAAATATCGATAACCGGAAATTTTTTGGCGCCGACCGTCTGAGCGCCTTTCATGACAAAATCAATCCGACCGTCATCCGGACTGATGCCGCTGACCACCAGACTCGATTCCCGAAACGGAATTTTTTTCAACACCAGAACTTCCGCGCTTTGCAACATAATTTCCGTCCTCATGCCATTCGTTCTATAGTAAATAACGACAGGAAATGGTATATTCAACTCAAAAAGCGGAGATTTTTACGGAAAATGTATATCGACGCCCATAGCCATCAGCCGTCGCCGGGACCGGAGATCACGACGTTGTGGAGCGTTTCGCCGCACGCTTTTCCTGCGATTATTCCGCCGCATACGCTTATTGCCGCCGGCGTACACCCCTGGGACACCGGGGATGTCGCCGCGGCAGATGCCGCACTGGCCCGGCTAGAAACCCTAGCCGCAACGAATAAACTTGCCGCCATCGGCGAATGCGGCCTGGATCGCTTGCGCGGCGCACCACTGCCGCAGCAAACGGAAATTCTCCGCCGGCAACTGATTCTGGCGGAGCGCTACCACCTGCCGGTGGTAACCCATGATGTCCGGGCGTTTCCGGAATTGCTGGCACTGCGCCGGATTTATCGCCGGACGCCATGGTTGATTCACGGCTTCGGCGGCAACACCGCCATCGCCGCACAACTACTGGCGAAAGATTGTCTGCTGTCGTTCGGGGTTGCGGTTTTGCGTCGTCCCCGGATTATGGCGTGGATAAAAGAGCTTCCGCCCGCGGCATGGCTGCTGGAAACCGATGCCTCCGGTCAGGATATTGTCGCCATATATCACGCGCTGGCAGCCGGGCTGAACATCGACCTGGAGCTGCTGCAACAGCGACAACTTGATAATTTTCAGCATTTTCTTGCCCCGGTGCCCCCGCCATAAGAGGTTGTCTTTCGGGATTTGCCGCAAAATCGTCCGCCCCTATTTGCAAAAATCATCCTGCGGCATAGATTATAATATGGGGGTTGCAGTGACAACGTTTTCTTTCTTTCATGGTTTGATGGTTACTCTTTTTTCATCAGACACCGGAATTTTCATGGTTAAAAACGGGGGGACTTCATGTTGACGAAAATGCAGTGGCGAATAGGATGGGTTCTTTTCTCCCTTTTCGGGATTATTGCCATGGCGGGATCGCCGCCGGATCGGGATTTACCGGTTGCCATTATCTCCGCCATGGCGGAGACCGATGCCGTTGCCGATCTGGTAGTGGCCGATGAATCCTCCGCCGGAATCCATTTTATTGAACGCAAAGAGATTGCCCGGGTCATCGCGGAGCAAAAGTTGTCGCAATCCGGACTGGTTTCGCCTCAGACGCTGGCGCGCCTGGGGAAAATCCTTCAGGCGGAAATCATGGTTTTGTTGCAACCCGGCGCCGGTTCGCCCCGCCTGGTCATCATGGCCGCCCGCACCGGCATCCGGCTGGCCGACACGCCATTGATCCGGGCCGCCCCAGAACAACAGTCCGCCGCCATTGTCCAAGCGTTAATCGCAGCCAGGGATAAAATTAAACGCTTTCATAAACAACAAGTTGCCCTGATTTCATTTTTTCCGCTCAATATGATCACCGATGGTGACCCGGAGCGGGATTCCGCCGCACGACTGCAAACGCGGTTAGAACAGAAATTGTTACAACATAAACAACTCGTCATCCTGGAACGGGAATATCTGGATGCCCTATGCGATGAAAAGGCGGTAAGCCATCTGGATCTGACCCATATTCTGGCCGGAACCTATACGATTGAACTGGAAGCGCGTAAGATCAATACTAAATCCAATAATATCACGGTCGCCTGTTTTATCCGTCCAGTCCATGGCAGCTATCAAATGCTGGGAAAGTGGGAATACCCTCTCGGCCGGGAAAACGAGGTGGCCACGGCGTTTGCCGCCGCAGTTCCGGTAGCGGTTCAGAAATATTATAGTCCAATCACCGACAATATAACCGAAGCGCAACTTTTTATGACCGACGGCGAACAGGCCTTTAAAAACAATGACTTTGACAAAGGACTGATTTCTTTGCAGAATGCATTCATGCTGAATCCGAAACTGCAAACACAAATTAATGAAATTCTGATCCACATGATAGAAAATCATATTTTTCTCTTTCATCAATATTCATATCGCTGGAGTAAAGAGCAAATTTGTCTTTATACCGCGCAATTTCTCCGTCAGATTAAAATTATGGATACTTACCATCGAATCAACGGAGAATATTACCATTGCTACTTTTTTCTCGATAATTTTTCTCGCTTTCCCCTGAAAGCACAAAATGAATTTCGCGAATTTTATCATCGCTATTTTATGGCCATCAAAAAACAAGGTTCCACATCGCCATCATCACCGTCCCTTCCCTGGAAACAGCAGGAAGCATTTTTGCAGAATCTTGTTAAAATTACGCCGACATCCTGGACGTGTGAATATTGGCAACAATACATTCTTCCGGTGGCCAAAGATTATCTTCATGCCGCGGCGCCGTATTATCGTCAACACCCGGAACAGCTGACGGAAAATATTGTTGATAAAATCATCATCGAACAATTCAACAACGGTGACGGAATTTTTTCTCCTGCAGCTTATAACGGGAATCTGGATTTGATCCGGGAAGCCGTTAATTCCGGCGTGTTGATCTGGCAATTCACCGCACTGGTCAAGTCGCAATCCATTAGGAGTAATATCATGGCAATTGGTTTGTCAACAACAACGCCAACCCCATATAAGAAAAACTTTTCCGACGCAGTCAATATTTTCTATTTACCCGGATTTTACTGCTATCAGAAATCGGATTATGTTATTTTCAAATATTTTTTGCGTCACGGGAAAGATATTCCTCCGGCATTGCATAAAGGCTTTGCCAAAACCATTTATCGCTATATAGAACAATACATTCTGGTTAACGGAAAAGTTAACCGCGAATTGTCTATTTTATTATTAAAAGCCGGATTTTCCGGTGAAGAGGTAATCTCTTCTATTCACGCCAATTTTTACCACCTGGGCCCCAATTCAATCATTCAGAAGCTACGTCATCTGCAACACGACGTCGCCCCATTGAACAATGTTGCGTTCAACCGACTGCTGCAGAAAAAGATCATTGACATTACCCCCAACAACCGTGCCGTCGCAATCACGACCCGGGGAAAAAATGCCGCCAAATTACCTGACTCATGTTCCTATTATTTTTCCAAAGGCACCAGCAACAACCCGATCTCCGCCTTTTCCGACGGCAATAAAATTTTTGTTGTTATGAAATATGGCCGTTCCTGCCAGCTGGTAACGCTTCCTCCCGCCAAAGTTCCACCCAAAGCGGTCGCCCCCAAACTCTTTACCACGGAACAAACCATGCCGGAAAATAATTTCGACAGTATTCTCGTAATCTGTAAATCCCGTGCGATTGTATGCAGCAACTCCGATCCGCATGGACTCTATATTTTACCGCTCGATGGCGGCAAGACATCTTTTGTTGATCTGAAAATTAATTCCGAGTATCATATTCTCGGCGCATGTGCCACCCGAAATGCGGTTTTTTTAGTAGTCAGACCGTATAATTATGTCGGGGCCAAAGGAGCCAAATTGCCGATGAAAATTCTTCGGTTCGACCCGGAAGATCAGAGTATAAAAACCATCTTTTCCTTTAACCAGATCCTCAATAATCCATTCAAAGATCTGGATCATTATTCCATTTACCGCGTGGCCGTAAATTCCTCCAATCATACCTTTATTTTTCCGGTTCAGATGGGCTACAGCGATCATTATCGATATCGGTATCATCCTTTCAATATTGATACGGGGGGTTGGATGCCACCGGTCAGGTGGCCCCAGTGCCAGCAGAATGCATTTCCGCGTATCGCCGGTTCTCTACTGGTAAGAGGAGGAGAAAAATTTGTTATCTATGATTTGGATCCAAATGGTCAAGCGCTAAAACAATTTGCTGCCATCAATAAACTAACGGGAATACGCCAACGTGATTCCTTTACAACGTTGTACTGTCATTTTGAAAGAAACGGTCAGAATATATTTTCTGGGGAAAACATATCCGACAATGTCTTATGGAATTATAGGTCCATGTTTTTTCTACCGCAGAGAAAAATGGTTTTGACGGCAATAGGATGTCGTATTATAAATATCGTTTTTTGTCACGGCTGCCGATACTGTGTCTATTATATTTTCAATGATAAACAAGATCGAATTGAAATTTATGCCGAACCGATCCCCGATGATGGTATTCTGGTTCCACTCGGCACTTCGCTCTATCATTTTGAAGTTATTTATGACAAATAAGAGGGTATCTCATGAAATCCTTATGGCTTTTTTTCGTTATTGTTGGTGGTTTGTTTCCATCCCGAATCATTGCCGCCACGGATTACACTACTGCCAATGAAGATATTTTTCCGGTACGATTACATGGAAATTGTCCCAACGACGGTAAAATCTTCCTCCATCCGGTTCCAGACATCCATTTTACCACCACCATGGGCCATACAGAATATGGAATGTCTTTAGTGGGTCCTTTAGACATGAAAATTCTACAACCGGAAAATTTTCGTTTCTACAACGAGTGGATCAGGAATCTGGAATATGATGCCATGGATCGTGTCTCCGGTATTATTATCAATAAACATCATGGTATTTTCAAATATAATCAGCAGAATATTGCCGGCAAAAAATATTATACTTCGATGGAAATGAGTATTTTTAACATCAAAAATCCGGATAAACCGATTAAAAAAGTATTAACGCTGGATTATGTTCTTGATGGCACCATGCCCGTGGCGAAAAGGCTTACCATTGACGACAATGGAAGACCAATCGTTTATGAAAATACTGTCCTGATTTGCCCCGAAACCAAAAAAGAGGAAAAATGTCTGTTTAAAAAAGAGATAACTTACCATGATTATATTTTTTACTTTCAGCAGAATAATATTGCCATGCGGTATTATTACCAGTGCCATAGTTATTATTATAGTAAAATCGAGGAGCTCAAACCTTCTTCTGTTCCGGTTAAAATCGAACGCCTGAAGAAAATTGCCGGGGAATATCAATATATTGAAGTCGGCGCTCCGGGAAAAACAACCCGCTATGAATATTATGAAAATCCGGACAGCGACGCACATTATTACGGCAAAATAAAAAAAATCACCACTCCGGACGGACACTGGACCCATTATGAATATTTTGCCGACGGCTGCATCAGAAAAGTCACCCGGGACACAACCGACTAAACGCCGCCGCCGGAAAAATCGCGTTTTGACCCCAGCCGGACTGGATATTACCGCCGGCCGGCGGTATGTTGGCGTTTAATTATTAACATTTCGGGCAAAACAACAAAAAGTTGGAAGACCGTATTTTTATGGCGGAAAAAGATTCTTCCCTTCACGAAGACTGGCAGGACCGAACCCGGCTGCTGCTGGGCCATGACGCCGTCGACCGTATGCAGCGCGCCCGCGTCCTCGTGGTCGGACTGGGCGGCGTCGGGGCTTATGCGGCAGAGATGATTTGCCGTGCCGGCGTCGGTCATATGACCATCGTCGACGGGGATGTCGTCGACCTCACCAATCTGAACCGGCAGTTGCCGGCACTGCATTCCACGCTCGGAAAACCCAAAGCCGAAGTTATGGCGGCCCGGCTGCGCGATATCAATCCGGAACTGGACCTCGACGCACGGCAACTTTTCATCCATGACGAAATTACCGCCCGCCTTCTCGATTCGCACCCGTTCGATTATGTCGTCGATGCCATTGACTCGCTGTCGCCGAAAGTTCATCTGGTGCTCAAATGCCGGGAACGGCAACTGCCGCTGATCAGTTCCATGGGATCGGGACGCAAAACCGATCCCTCCCAAATCAGGATCGCCGACATCAGTGAAACCTCGCATTGCCGCCTGGCGCGCGCCATGCGTAAAATGTTGCGGCGTCACGGCGTGGAAAAAGGGGTGAGAGTGGTTTATTCACTGGAAGAGAGCGATCCCGATGCCGTTATCGGTTATATCGAAGAAGAAACCGGCTTAACCAAATCAAGGGGAGGGACCATCAGTTACCTTCCGGCCATTTTCGGTTGCTGGTGTGCGTCGGAAGTCATTAGCCGTCTGACGGATGAAATTTCCTGACATGATTGTATAATCGCCCGTGACGGGTTATAGTCATGACAGCGGCATTATCCATGAGGAGTCTTATGCGCAAAATCATGTTTTTACTGTTGTGGCTGCCGTTGTTCTCTTTTTCCGGTCCGGGAGCCGAAACGTTTCTTCCTGTCGGTCATTGCAGTTTTGGCGGTCTGACGCAGTTTACCGCCCACAGTACCAAGATGCTGGAACAGGTCAGTCCGAACTACAAAGCCTATCCGCTGACGTTGTCCGTTGCCCTGGCGCTGGAACCGCAACTTGCCGGCTTCGACTTCAGTCAACCGGCGGCAATATACTTTTACCGCCCGGTCCAACCACATCGTCAGACGCCGTTATGGTGCCTCTGCGTCCGCCGGACCGAAGCCAAGCCGCAACCGCAATTAACCATCGCCAAGAAACAGTTGCATGTCAAATATTTCGCTCGGATCGCGCTGATCAGCGACAACCGCAAACTGCTGGAAACGCTCACCGCACCGCCGGATCTGCCGGAAAAAATGGCGCATGACGTCCAAATAGAATTGTTGCCGGCCGCCGCAACTTTCATTACCCCTACCAACCTGCAACAACTCTATGAATTGGCAGGGAAAAAAATGTCCCGTCATCCTGCCGCCCCCGGAGTCGAAATATTGACGCCCATCTCGGCCCATCTGCGTCGTCTCCTGGGTCAAACGGAAAAAACCGTTATTTCGCTGGATATTTTATCCGACCAAATTCAACTGCAATGGCAATGGTTTCCAGTTTCCGGTTCACCGCTGAAATCATTTCTGGAACGCCAAAACCGGAATTCGCGGTTGTTGCCGCAACCGGAATCGGGAAAAAATTTTGCCCTCTCCTTCAATCTGCTCCTTTCTCCCCCGGAGCACCGGGTACTTGCCGCATTGTTGTCCCTCGGGCCAAAGACCGGAAATGACACCACCGCTCAGGACTTTTCCCGATTGCTGCACGGCATCTTCGCCAACAGCAACGGTTTGGGCCGCCTTGCCGTCACCGCCGCATCGCAACGACAGCCCGGACAATTCTGCGTTGAATTCCGTTGTTCCAACTCTGCCGCCATCGCCCCTATCCGACAAATCATGGCGACCACACCACACTTCAAATCGCCGGCTCCCAACCTCTATTTATTGTATTCCCTGCCGACGGCAGCCGACGGAGAAACGACGGGAAAACTTTTCGGCGCCCTGAAAAACGAAATGGTTTATCTGATCGGCGGGAAAATAACAGCGGCGGCGGCAATGAAAACCATTGCCGCCGCCGCGTCGTCATGGCCCCATCTGAAGCAACCGGGAATGATATTCGGCCGTGCGGAAATTGACGGTCAACCGGCCTGGACCGTTGCCGTTACCTGTCAACCTGAATTACGGGCCGAGGTTAAACTGCTGCCGCCGTTATGGCGCAAATTGTTGCCTCCGCACCAAAAAGAAGAAAAACATCGGGTAAAACTTTCGTTGCCGTTGCCGATAAAGTAACGGATATTTCCATTATTTTTGTTGTTGTCGTGGTTATAATAACGGATATTTCCGTCATTTAACCCCGCCCGGCTCCACCTGTTCCAATTTCATTCCACGCGAACCTTTGAGAAATACCGTACTTCCGGCCGCTATTGTTCCGGAAAGACATTTGGTTGCCGTCGCCGCATCCGGACAACAAATAATTTTTTTCTGCAACGCCGAAGGCAAAGACCTGGTGGCGGCGGTCATTTCCGCTCCCACTGCATAAATTTGAGCTCGGGGAAACATGGCCGCCGCCTGTTCCAGAACGCCACGGTGCCCGGCCGCGGCATAGCCCCCCAATTCCAGCATGTCCCCCAAAACAAGAATCAACCGTTCCGGAACGACAAATTCCTTCAGCCAGTACAAACTCGATGACATGCTGTCGGGATTGGCATTATAAGCATCATTGATCCAGGTAATGTCGCCGGCGCGGGAAGTAATGCGCATTCGCATGCCGGGAAGACGGCAGGCCGCCAATCCGGCAACAATCG
>JAQUZV010000242.1 GCA_028691155.1 Victivallales bacterium | reverse complement strand
GTAATTGAATTCCAGACGGATATTCGGGGCATTGAGATCGGCTTCGCGCAGAAAATTGCTGATTTTTTTGATGACGGCGGGTGTGTCGTAAACTAGAACGGAGTCGCGGATTTTTTCATTGACCAGCAACCAGCCGGGGGAGAGCCAGGGACGGCAGGTCTTGTCGACGGTGTCATAATCCATGACGCCGAGCGGCAACAGCTTATAGTCTTTTTCCGCCTGCCGCCGGTCGGTGACGGTGATGGTACGGGGCCGGGTGGAGGTCGGTTGGTCCGCCCCGGCCTGGAGTATCGGTGCCATGCTGCACAGAAGCGATAATCCCAGTGGTAAAATCGCGTGATTGATGGTCATTTTATTTCCTTTGCCTTATCTAATCATTAACGTAACTTACACTGATTTATCGGGGATTGCAATTCGGTTTGCCGCCGCATATATTTTTATGGTGTCATCCTCGGCCATCATGGCGGCGGCAAATAAAATCATGGGAGGAAAAAAATGAAAACGGTAATCTATTATTTTTCCGGAACCGGCAATTCTCTGGTGCTGGCGCGGGGGCTGGCCACTCGATTGGGGGCGGATGAACCGGTGAATCTGCGGCATTGCCGGGGGCGCGAAATTCAGGATGACGCCGATCGGGTCGGCATTGTTTTTCCGGTCTACGCCTTTGGACCGCCGCAACTGGTGGTTCGCTTTCTGAATGGATTTTCCACTGCCGCTTCCTATGTTTTTGCCATCTGCAACTGCGGCGGTTCGCCGGGCAGTGCCTTGCGTTTTGCCGCCGGATTGCTGCAACGGCGGGGCATCCGGTTGGCGGCCGGCTTCAGTATAGTCATGCCCAGCAACTATCTGCCTTTCGGCGGAGCGCCGGCGGTGGAACGGCAGCAGCAACTGTTTCTGGCGGCGGGAAAACGACTGGACCGGATCGGAGAACTGGTTGCGGCCGGAGTGGTTATGGCTCCGGAAAAGACGTCCTGGCTGCCGGACTGGTTTTCCCACGCCGTTTACCGGTGGTTTGTGGCCGGAATGAAGAAGTCTTCCCGTAAGTTCTTTGTCACCGATCAGTGTACCCGGTGCGGCTTGTGCGAAAAAATCTGTCCGGTGGGGAATATTACGCTGACGGACGGTAGACCCCAATGGGGCGAACGGTGTGAAATGTGTCTGGCCTGTCTGCAGTGGTGTCCGGCGCAGGCGATTGCCTTCGGACGCGAATACCGGGGGCGGCGGCACTATCATCATCCCGACGTTGCCGCCGCCGACCTGATGTAACAACCGGTCGATGCGTGTGGCCGATATGGACCCAGACGGCAGGAGAAAGGGGAAACGCGGGCAATAAAAAAGGGAGCGTCGCCGCTCCCTGAATCAAACCGTGTCTTACCGGTGCTTATTTGTCATAAGCATGGCCGGCGGAACCCAGCACATTGATATTCTTGTGCTTGTAGAGTTCCTTCAGCGCATCGCGGGCCGGGCCCAGATATTTGCGCGGATCGAATTCTTCCGGCTTTTCCGCGAAGACCTTGCGGATTGCTGCGGTCATGGCCAGACGGCCGTCGGAGTCGATATTGATTTTGCAGACGGCGGAACGGGCGGCTTCGCGCAGCTGATCTTCACCGATGCCGATGGCATCCTTGAGTTTGCCGCCGTGCTGGTTGATGATCTTGACGATATCCTGCGGTACGGAAGAGGAGCCGTGCAGCACGATCGGGAAGCCGGGAATGCGTTTTTCAATTTCCTGGAGGATGTCGAGACGAATCTTCGGATTCTGGCCGGGCTTGAATTTATAGGCGCCGTGGGAGGTGCCGATGGAAATGGCCAGGCTGTCCACGCCGGTCTTGGCGACGAAGTCCTGAACTTCTTCCGGCTGGGTATAGGTGTGCTGCTCCGCCTTGACGTCGTCTTCCACGCCGGCGAGAACGCCGAGTTCGCCTTCCACCGTTACGTCGAACTGGTGGGCATATTCCACCACTTTACGGGTGAGGGCCACGTTTTCTTCATAGGAATGGTGGGAGCCGTCGATCATTACCGAAGAGAAGCCGCAATCGATACAGTTTTTGCACAGTTCGAAGGTATCGCCGTGATCGAGGTGCAACACGATCGGAATGCCCTTGCCGTTGCTCAGTTCCTTGGCGTATTCCACCGCGCCCTGGGCCATGTAGCGCAACAGCGTCTGGTTGGCATATTTCCGGGCGCCCGAGGAAACCTGAAGGATTACCGGGGATTCGGTTTCGACACAGGCCTGAATGATGGCCTACATCTGTTCCATGTTATTGAAATTATAGGCAGGAATGGCATAACCGCCCTTCACCGCTTTGGCGAACAAGTCTCTGGTGTTGACCAGACCAAGATCCTTATAACTGATCATGTTGTGCTCCTGTTTGGATGTTGTGACAATTCAGGTCAATACGAATTACAAATTTACCTGTCGCCGGGGAAAAATCAATCCGGTAAGCGATTTAATCACCGTTTTTTCGCAAAAAACCGATGTCGTCGGCGTCTCCGTCACGGCTCAGGCGCGCGTCAATACGAAGACGCAGGTCGATGCCAGCAGGTTGGGATTCCGCCGGGCCCAGAAATCCCCCCGGTTGCCCAGCGGTATTTCGTGCATGATTTTGATATTCAGCACCCGGCAGAGATCGCGGAAGTCCTGAACGGTGGCGAGATGGATGTTCCGGGTATTGTACCAGGTGTCCGGCAGATTGTGGGTTACCGGCATCCGGCCACGCCACAGCAGTTGCAGCCGGGCTTTGAAGTAGCCGAAGTTGATGAAGCTGACAATGGCTTTCTCGCTGACCCGCAGCATTTCCCGCAGCAGCAGGTCGGGGCGTTCCACCGCCTGGAGGGTTTGACTGAGTACGGCGTAATCGAAAGTCCGGTCCCGGAAGATCAGGTCATGATTCAGGTCGCCGTGGATTACCGGGACTCCGGCGGCGATGCATTCCATGATTTTGGCGGATGATATCTCCACCCCCTGACCGTGGACGGCTTTTTCCGTTGCCAGCAGCCGAAGCAGCGAACCATCGCCGCAACCCAGGTCCAGCAGGCTGACCCGATGCGGGATGATCGACGCAATCACGCTCAAATCGCGCCGCCTGAAAACAAATTTTGGCTTCAACTCGTTAACCACGATTCACCTTCCGATAAAGATTGGCGGTAAAGTCCGCCACCATTGTGCCGAGAGTGGCAAATTCCAGCAGAAAGGCGTCATGTCCGTAAATCGATTCGATGACGCACGAACTGACCTCGATATGGTTTTCCGCCAGTGCTTTTACCAGTTGCTGCGACTGATACGGCGGAAACAGCCAGTCGCTGGTGAACGACACCACCAGAAACGGGCAGGTCACGTCCCGGAATGCCGCCGCCAGATTGCCGTTGCCCCGGACGCTCAGGTCGAAATAATCGATGGCCCGGGTAATATACAAATACGAGTTGGCGTCGAAACGTTCGACGAAGCGGCGCCCTTGGTACTGAAGGTAGCTTTCCACGGCAAAGTCGTAATCGAAATCATAGGAATAATGATCCGACTCCTGTAGTTTGCGGCCGAATTTGTTGATCATCGACTGATCGCTCAAATAGGTGATATGGGCCAGCATCCGGGCGGTGGACAATCCCTTTTCCGGCGGGGCGTCGCCATATTCGCCCCCGTTCCAGGTGGGATCGTTTTTGATGGCCTCGCGGCCGACCCAGTCGAACGCAATTCCCTGCGGCGATATCCTTGTCGTCGTGGCGATGGCCAGCACGGCGCCGACCGCTTCCGGATAATCCACGGCCCATTGCAGCGCCTGCATACCGCCCATCGATCCGCCCGCCAGAGCCAGCCAGCGCGAAATCCCCAGATGTTGCATCAGCCGGTGCTGCGCCCGCACCATGTCCCCGATCGTGATGACCGGAAACGACAGATTGAAGCGTTTGCCGGTGGCCGGGTTGATCGAGGCCGGACCGGTCGAGCCGGAACAGCCGCCGATGACGTTGCTGCAGACCACGAAATACTTATTGGTGTCAAAAGGCTTGCC
>JAQUZV010000241.1 GCA_028691155.1 Victivallales bacterium | reverse complement strand
TCCCACCTTCAACCTGCCGCCATTCCGGAAATGCGACGACGCCACCGCTGCCGAATCGTGGGCCTTCGTCAAAAATCCGTTGGCGCCGACACCCGCCGTCTGGGAACAGGTGCTGCAACGCGCCCCGCGCTGCCTGGAATGGGAAATCGCGGACTATGAGCGCATGGGAACCGGCGCCATGGTCAGGAAGCAATTGCCGCAAATCGGCCGTGGCGAACTGATGAAGTTCACCATCGGCCAGGAACCGTCCCCCGGCCGGATGGCCGCGGCGGAAAATGCCGCCGTACTGCTGACCGTCGGTCGGCCGTCCGCCGAACTGAACGCCGCCTTCGACAAAATGGCCAACGGCTTCCAGCAGCGGCGGAAACTGGCAATCGGTATCGACATCCCTGTAACCGTTCCGGACACGCCGTTGCGGCTGATGGATCATATGGCCCTGAAACTGGTGCTCAATACCATCTCCACCGGCACCATGGTCAAACTGGGCCGGGCGGCCGGAAACTGGATGAGCTATGTTACCATCTCCAATAAAAAACTGATTGACCGGGCGATCCGCCTGCTGGCGGAAATCGGGGAAATGTCATACCACGATGCGGCATTCCGGCTTTTTGCCGCCCGCGAGGAAATTGCCGGCCGGCAATGGCCGAACAATACCCCGCCGCCGATCGTCCCGTATATTCTGGCCCGGCTGAGGCAGCAGCAATAACCCGCCGCCGCTTCGCCGCCAATCAGAAATCATCCCTCGCCGGAGCAGGAAAAATCGTGGCCGCCTTTGATGTCGCCGTTTTCTCTGCTCCGGGTTCGCTGAAACCGGGCCGGGGGAGGAATCGATCCGCAGTTGATGCGGCCAAACGATAAATCGGGCCCCGACCGGAAACCCCGGTCCATGAAACCCGGAATCAGAATCTTTTTACCCGGAGAGTAACCATGAAGATTCAGAACGTAATCGCCGCCTTGCAACTGACGCCATTGCCGCTGGAAGGCGGTTACTTTCGTGAGATTTATCGTTCCCATCATGCCGCCGCCAGTCCGGGAAAATGCTGTGGCACCTGCATTTACTACCTGCTGGATGGACCGGGGCAATCAGCCTGGCACCGCGTCGCCGCCGATGAAATCTGGCTTTATCATGCCGGAACCGCCGCCATTCAGGTGCTGCTGTTTCCGGACGGCCACTGGGAGGAACGCCGCATCGGAAGCAATCTGCTCGCCGGGGAACGCCCTCAAAGTCTGATTCCGGCCGGAGTGTGGCAGGCGGCAGTCCTGCAATCTCGAACCCCGGCGGATTGGGGGTTGTTCGGGGCCGCCGTTTTCCCCGGTTTCGAATATGATGATTTCACTGCCGGAAGCGGAAAAGAATTGTGCCGGTCTCATCCCGACGCCGCCATCCGAATACGGGAGCTGGGACTGGCCGACTGACGCTCAAGCCAACCGAGCCGCCAATGCGTCCCCGGAAAGGAAAGAAAGTTCCGGCTGCCGGCCGAGGATCGATGCAATGGTCGCGAAAGACCGGCCGTCATCGGATATTGCACTGATAAATGAAATAAATCCCGCTTTCACGGGAACAGGGCACAAAAAAGGCCCGGTCGGGGAATAACAAGTATTTCAGTAGGAAATATGAAAGGACTTACAGAAAAACCACGTACCCCCCTTCCGGGAAAATTATATCCTGAAAATGCCGCCGCCGCCGGTCCCGCGGCAACGTCATGACTCACCCTTATATCTTTAAAGATAATACTTCCATATTTCAGAAGTGCAAGCCAATAACCTAAAAAACACCAAATAAATTTAAGAAAAGCAAATCGAAGGATTTATCTTCAAATCAAAGCCGAAAGCATGATCACTTATCCCCTCTATTTATGCTTTGTCCTGAAGCAACATTTCCCGTGCCTGATCCGATCCGCTATATCTTTTCCCCCGACGCAACAACACCATATCCGCCATCCCGTATGGTCATGACGTTATCCCACGAGGGATTAATTTAATTTTAATAAGCTTATATTTATAACGTGTTATCCACCCGACCCCGGCACCGACAACCGCTATCCGGCCGCGTCAATCATGCCGTTATTTCCCGACCGATATTTTTATCGGAAAGCATATGCCGCCCCAACCGGATTCTAACACAAGCGGATTATATTAATCGGTAAACAGGAACGCCGATGCGGCAACAACGCAACGGCAAAACGTTTATCATCTGCATTGCCGCAGAAGAGAAACCAACAAAAGGGAAAGAAACAATGGTGAATAGCAGAATTTTGTGTACTCTGCTGGTCGCGGCCGGATTGACGGCCGGAAATTTCCTTCATGCGCAGGGAAAAGAAAAAAAACTACTCTTTAAACAGGATGATGCTCAGGAAACATTCGTCTCCAAGGTTTACGAACTCAAACATCTCAACGCCGGCGATATTACCCCGTTCATTCTGGGCGCGGTAAAGCGCTACAACACCAACTCGCAAGTAGAACGGTTGAATTATAAATTCGGCAAAAAGCAACTGCTGCTGGTCAGCACGCCGCCGAAAATGATGAAGTATGTCGACGACATGCTGGCCAAACTGGACCGCCCGGTCAAAAAGAAGGATCACTCCGGCTCCGTCATCGAAGGCACCGGTATTTATCGCTTCGCCTATCTCCCCAAATACCGCTCTACCAACGATATGCTGACCATCCTGAACAAGGCGGTCATCAGCGGCGACGGAGACGCGTTCCGTGACTCCGCCTCCAATCTGCTGTACTGGAAGGATTCGTACTCCGACGGGATGGACGTGATGCAGTGGGCCAAGCAACTGGACCGTCCGGTACCGCAGGTGGAACTGGAATTCAAGGTCTATGAAGTGCGAAAAAGTCTGCTGGACGATGTCGGCGTCGATTACCTGGCATGGAAAAACGGTCCCGGTCTCAACCTGTTCCAAGTCGGCTATGACAATCTGGTGATGCAGGCAACCGAATCGGCATTGGCCAATATGGATAAATTTTCTTCCTGGAGCTACGGCGGCTTTTTTGCCGCGCCGCAGTTCGACCTCAGCTTCGTCCGGATGCTGTCGCAAAAAGGTCTGGCCAATATTGCCGGCACCGGCCACCTGACCATTGTCAACAATTACAGCCATACCTATTCGGTGAAGTTCTCGCCGGAACATCAGAACATCCGCAAAGACTCCTCCGACAAGTCGTCGGTGAACACCGGCGCCTCCGCCGCATTCCAGATCGACGTCATCAAGCCGGTAATCTGCTTCAAGATCACGGGGGAAAAGGATCGGGTCTCCAATTACAACGGCGATAATTTCGACCTCGTCACCTACCAGAATATCGACGGGACGATCATTTTCGCCTATTCGGTTGCCGTCAGCGATGTGGTCGAACGCAATAACCGCGGCACCGAGCTCACCGGAAAAGGCAACATCAAATCCGACCTGACCCTGGATCTCGGCGAAGAGCGGCTGCTGGCCGTTTACGATAAAACCCAGAAGGTGGAGCAGACCATCGGCATCCCGTTCCTCTGCGAAATCCCCTATCTCAAATACCTCTTCGGGTCCACCACCACCATCGATGAAGACGTAAAAATGATCGTCTCGGTCAAAGCCCGACTGGTACACCCGGAAGACCGGTATTCCGCCTGGAGCGGCAGGCTGCTGACCCGGGAAGACATTGTCAAGTAATCAAGCGATAAATAAGGAGTATATCTGCCATGAAGCTAAATCATATCATCTTCGGCGCCGCGGGAATTCTTGCCGCCGCCATCCCGGCCTCGGCCCAGCAGGCCACCAACAATCAGGCCACCCAGCCCTATGACCAGACTCAGGTCCAGCCCCAGATCCGGTTGAACCTCGACAAGGAAACCGAAGCGGTTCACTTTATCCGGGACAATACCGACCCGTACGTGGTCTCCAAGACCTATGTGCTGAAAAACGCCGATCCCTATGAACTGCGCCCCTATCTGGAAGCCGTGGTCAAGGCGAAGAAGATCAGCCAGAACAGTACCGCCGTGGAATGTATCAAATACAACGACGGGACCGGGATTATGAT
>JAQUZV010000240.1 GCA_028691155.1 Victivallales bacterium | reverse complement strand
TCAACATGTCCCAGTCCTCCAACGACACTTTTCCGACCGCCATGCACATTGCCGCCGTGCTGGAAATACGCCGCCGGCTGTTGCCCGCCGTCACCGCCATGCGCCATGCGCTCGCCGCCAAGGCCGAAGAATTCCATGACCTCGTCAAAATCGGCCGCACCCACCTCCAGGACGCCGTTCCGCTGACGCTGGAACAGGAATTTTCCGGTTACGTCGCCCAGTTGGATCAGGCCATGACCGGCATCGAACACACGCTGCCCCGGCTTTATGAACTGGCGCTCGGCGGCACCGCGGTCGGCACCGGACTCAACACCCATCCGGAATTTGCGGTCCGGGCGGCGCAGCATATTGCGGCTCTGACCGGCGAACCGTTCGTCACCGCGCCGAACAAATTTGCCGCGCTGGCGGCACACGATGCGATTGTGGCCGCTTCGGGCGCATTGCGGGTGCTGGCGGTCGCGCTGATGAAGATCGCCAACGATATTCGCTGGCTGGGTTCCGGCCCCCGATGCGGCATCGGCGAACTGAATCTGCCGGCCAACGAGCCGGGGTCGTCGATCATGCCGGGCAAGGTCAACCCCACGCAATGCGAAGCCATGACCATGATTGCCGCTCAGGTGATCGGTTTGGACACGGCGGTGGGAATTGCGGGATCACAGGGCAATTTCGAACTGAACGTGTTCAAGCCGGTGATGATCTTCAATGTTTTGACCGCTATTCGGCTGCTTGCCGACACCTGCCGTTCGTGCAGTGAATACTGCGTGGACGGGCTGACCGCCAACCACGACCGGATCGACCACTTCCTGCAATCGTCACTGATGCTGGTAACCGCACTAAACCAGAAAATCGGTTACAACAAAGCGGCGGAAATCGCTCATCTGGCCCATCGGGACGGCCTGACTCTGAAGGAGGCAACGCTGAAACTCGGTTATCTGACGGCGGCGGAATTCGACGCCGCCGTCGATCCGCGGAAAATGACCGGCTGCTGAACCGAACGGCGCCCCGCCGCGGCCGCGACAGCAGCAATTTTTGTCATCGCCTTACTATTTAACCAGACCGCCGGGATGGCGGAGAGGGGGAATTCATGAAAATCGTCACCGCGTTGCAGATGCGGGATTTCGACCGGAAAACCATTGCCGCCGGCACCCCCGGCGCGGTGCTGATGGAACGGGCGGGCGCCAGAGCAACGACGCATATCATCTACTTTGCCCGCCAACTCGATCCAGTTCAGGCGCAACGCTACGTTATCCTGACAGGCAAAGGCAACAACGGCGGCGACGGCTATGTCTGCGCCCGTTATCTTCGCCAACAGACCGCCCTTCCGGTGGTGATCTATTCCGCCTGCGATCCGGCCGTGCTTCAGGGCGATGCCGCCAGAAATGCCGGTACCCTGCCCGACGGCGTCACCGTAAGTTATAAACCGGAACTGCGCGATGCCGATTTTCAGCGCGGCGACATCCTCATCGACGGACTGCTCGGCACCGGCTGCCGCGGCCGCCTCAAACCGCCTTTCGAGCAATGGATTCCGGTCATCAACCGCTCCGGGCGGCCGGTTATCGCGCTGGATATCCCGTCCGGCCTCAACGGTGACGATGGTTCCGTGGGTTCCGACGCGGTTCGTGCCGATCTGACCATCACCATCGGCCTGCCGAAGACCGGACTTTATCTCGGACACGGGCCGGAATATTGCGGCCGTCTGCGTCTGGTCGACATCGGCCTTCCCGCCGCCCTGACCCAACCCGAGGACAACGATCTCACCATGCCGTTTGCCGCCGACCTCGCCCCCCGGCTCGGACGTCTGCCGGTCATGGCGCACAAAAACATCATGGGGCGGGTTCTGGTCATCGGCGGCAGCCGGGAATATGGCGGAGCGCCGTTTCTAAGCGCAATGGCGGCGGGACGCGCTGGGGCGGGATATGTCCGCCTGGCTCTGCCGCGAACGGCGGCGACAACAGTGGCGGCGTGGCCGTCATTGGTGCTGCACCGTCCCGACGACGACGGCCGGGGTTCCTTTTCCGCCGCGTCGATTCCGGAAATCACCGTGTTGCTGGAACACAGCGACGCTCTGGTGGTGGGACCGGGACTGGGACGCTCCCGCAGTCTGGTGGAACTGTTGGACTTCATCATCGGCTGTCAACTGCCGACGGTATGGGATGCCGACGCTCTGAACCTGATCGCCGAACTGCCCGAACTTTATCGCGGCCGGGACAATCATATCCTGACGCCGCATCCCGGGGAGATGAAACGGCTGCTGCGCGGCTTCGGACTGGAAGAATATCTGGATCGGGACCGGATTTCCCAAGTGCGGGCACTGACCGCCGCCGTCGACGCCACCGTCGTACTGAAAGGTCCGCAAACCGTGATCGGCTCTCCCGACGGCCGCCTGTCGCTCAACTCCTCCGGCTCTCCGGCGCTGGCCAAGGCCGGCAGCGGCGACTGCCTCGGCGGCATGATCGGTACTTTTGCCGCTCAAGGCATGGAGGCTTTCGAGGCGGCGGAAACCGCCGTCTTTCTGCACGGACTGGCGGCGGAACTGAGTCCCATGGGGATGCGGGCGCTTCGTCCCGAAGATTTGCTCGATCTGATTCCCGCCGCGATGAAACATTTGTCGCCGTTCGCATAACCACCCCCAAAAAGAAATAACGCCGGCACCGTGGGTTTCCCGCGGCACCGGCGGCGGATGAATGGTCCGACGACCATCTCCAACCGTTATCAGCGGTAACGCGGCAGCATCTCGCCATGAGCTTCGATCAGGTCGTCGCAAAGACAGCGGATCTGGTCGAGCGTCAGTTCGGCCGCGGTATGCGGATCGAGGTAGGCGGCATGATAGATATGTTCGCGTTTGCCGGTCAAAGCCGCCTCAATCGTGGCCAACTGGACATTGATGTTGGTCTGATTCAACGCCGCGCACTGCACCGGCAGTTCGCCGACATAACAGCCCTGCACCCCGGCCGCATCCACCAGGCACGGCACCTCGACCACCGCCGCGGCGGGCAAATTGGGAATAAGCCCGTGATTGAGCACATTGCCGCCGATCTGATACGGCACATCGGTTTCGATGGCGTTGATGATCCCGGCGCCGTACTCGGCGGAACTGGTATGGGTCAGTTCCGCATTTCCCACCAGCTCGCGGCTCTGTTTTTTCCACCGTTCGATCTGCTCGACACAACGGCGCGGATATTCATCCAGCGGAATATTGTATTCGGCGATCAGTTCGGGATATTGCGCTTTGATCCAGTACGGCATATACTCGGCGCTGTGTTCCGAGGATTCGGTAACATAATAGCCGAAATGACGCATGAGTTCCAGCCGGATCATGTTGTCGCTCTTGTCCGCCTGCGGGGCGCGACGCCAGGCGGCAACCTTTTCGGCGGCAAGCGCCTTGAGTTCCGGATAGAGGTCTTTGCCGTTCTCGGTAATTTCCAGCAGCCAGCCCATATGGTTGATCCCCGCAATCCGGGAACGGATATTTTTGGCGCGCGCCTCGTCCCAGACGCCAAGCGTTTCCAGCAGCGACTTGACGCAGCCCTGAACCGAATGGCACAGTCCGACGGTTCTGATGTTCGTGCCCCGCAGCATGGCCCCGGTCAGCATGGCCATCGGGTTGGTGTAATTGAGAAACCAGGCGTCGGGACAAACTTCTTCCATATCGCGGGCGAAATCCAGCATGACCGGAATGGTACGCAAGGCGCGGAAGATGCCGCCGATCCCCAAGGTGTCGGCAATGGTCTGGCGCAGACCGTATTTTTTGGGCACTTCGAAGTCGATGACCGTGGAGGGTTCATAGCCGCCGATCTGAACGGCATTGACGACATACCCGGCGCCGCGCAGGGCTTCCTTGCGGTTTTCCACTCCCAAATGGGAGGTGATGACGGCACGGCCCTGATTGATATTGCGGTTCAGCGTTGCGAGCATCAGTTGCGATTCCCGCAGCCGGACCGGATCGATATCGTACAGCGCGATATGCGCTTCATGCAGTGCTTCCCGGCACATGCAGTCACCCAGAACATTCTTGGCGAAGACGGTGC
>JAQUZV010000239.1 GCA_028691155.1 Victivallales bacterium | reverse complement strand
GTACATCCCCCAAATCGGCATTTAGTATTGAAATTATGGGACGGCAATAAATTGTCGCAGTAATTCGCGGTTATTCCGTGGCATATTTTCCGGCAATAACCGCCGCGCTTGGAATAATAACGGAGATGACTGGATTTTTATATCGGGAACGGGTATACTTTATTATTGTCGGGAGTTTTACCATCGGCGCTCAAGGTACCGCCGTATGGCATAGGGGGAATCTCATGCGGTAAGCACATTGCGATCTTATTTTATCTTTTCGGTTAAAATCACCAAGGGGTCAAGGAGATGATGGAAATGGAAGAAAATTTCGGTATGATGGGGAGAAATCGAATGCTGCTGAAAGATTATGCCACGTCTTCTGGCGCACATGTTTCGCTGGGAACACCGTTGCGTGCGGCTATTTTTGCCATTCCGACGGTGCTTGCCGCGATTATCATCCTGTTTGTCGGCAACTGGCATTTGCCGGGAGGAGTGACGGTGGGGGTGTTTGTTGTGGCCGCGGTATTATACTTCATTATTATCGGTGGTATTCGCGTGGCGGCACAGTGGGAACGTGGCGTGGTGCTGCATTTCGGTAAGTTCAAGCTCATTGCCGGACCGGGGATTTTTTATGTCATTCCGTTTGTGGAGGCGGTTATTTTTATCGACCAGCGGGTGTTGACGCTGAATATTCCCGGGCAACAGGTAATTACCCGCGACAATGTTCCGGCGGCGGTGGAAGGGGTGCTGTTTTTCAAAGTGGAAGATGCCGAACTGGCGGTAATCAGCGTCCAGAATTTCCGTTTTGCGGTAGCGCAGTATGCCCAGTCGGCCCTGCGCGACGTCATCGGCAATTTGACTTTGGACCAGTTGCTGTCGGAACGGGAACGGATTCAGGTGGAGATTGCCGAAATTATCGAAAAACATATTCAGGAATGGGGGCTGAAGCTGGATTCCATTCGGTTGCAGGACATTGAAATGCCCGAAGATCTGAAGCGGATTATGAGCCGGCAGGCGTCGGCCGAACGGGAAAAGCGCGCCACCATCACCAAGGCCGAAGGCGACAAAGTTGCGGCCGACAATCTGGCCGCCGCAGCCGCTATTATGACCAAAACGGAAGGGGCAATGCTGTTGCGGACGCTGCAGACCATCGATGGATTGGGCGTATCGAGTTCCAATACGGTGGTGCTGTTCCCGGCGGAAATCAGTGCGGCGCTCAAAGAAATGATCGGGACGGTGAAAAAATCCTGACCCGTACGAGTGCGGACGGGGAAATTACATTTTTTTAATTGCCTGGTATTTACGACGGCGTCGGGTTGTCGGCATAACCCCGGCCAGGTCAAAATATATGCCGGTCAACAAGACCGGGAGAGAATGAGATTAATCTCGTTTCCTCCCGGTTTCATGCCATTGGATTCGTTTCTTTCCTTCATTGGCACAATACTGCCATCCGGTTCTTCGTTTTGATCTTATTGTGTTGTAACTTGCTGTTTGGTATCCACTTGCTGCTTGCAGTGCGGAATAGTTCCGGCCCGATCCGGCTCGGCGGGGAAAATTATCCAAGGTTTAATTACGCTTTAACACGGGCCTAACAATCGCAGGATAAGATATTAAGTGGAATCCGCGGAGACCGTGATTGTTCCAAAACTACAAACAGGAGATGAATGAAAATGTTTAATTTCGGGATGAAAAAATTACTTACCGCAGTGACCGCGACGGCGGCCGGGGTGGCGGCGTTGTCCGCCGGAGCGGTGACGATCAACGGTGCCGGCGCCTCTTTTCCGGCTCCGGTCTACAAAGTATGGATTTATAATTACCGGCAGGCGACCGGGACGGTCATCAACTATCAGTCCGTCGGTTCCGGCGCGGGGATTGCTCAGATCAAGGCCGGGACGGTGAACTTTGGTGCGTCCGACAGTCCGTTGCAGGCGAAAGAGCTCGACAAATTCGGCCTGATTCAGTTTCCGATGCTGATGGGCGGGGTGGTGCCGGTGGTCAATGTTCCCGGGATCGGCAACGATCAACTGAAGCTTTCCGGCGCGGTGCTGGCCGATATTTTTCTGGGCAAAATCAATAACTGGAATGATCCGCAGATTGCGGCGCTGAATCCCGACGTCCGGTTGCCGGATATGGCGATTACCGTGGTGCATCGCTCCGACGGTTCCGGTACCAGCTGGATTTTCACCGACTATCTGAGTCGGGTTTCTTCGGCCTGGAAAGAAGGTCCGGGGCGTGGCAAGGCGGTGAAATGGCCGGTCGGTATCGGCGGACAGAAGAACCCCGGCGTGGCGATCAATGTCCGGAAAGTCCGCGGCTCGATCGGTTATGTCGAGTACACCTATGCGGTGGAAGCCAAACTGGCGATGGTGCAGTTGCAGAACAAGGCCGGCAATTTCGTGAAACCGGAACTGGATGCCTTCCAGGCCGCCGGAGCCAATGCCGACTGGAACAATGCTCCCGGTCTGTACATGGTGCTCAACGACCAGCCCGGAGCGAAAAGCTGGCCGATCACCGGGGTTACCTATATCCTGATCCATAAGAACCAGGACAACCCGGATATTACCGCGGCCATGATGGCCTATTTTGCCTGGTGCTACAAGTCCGGCGCCGCTGCGGCCCGGAAGATGGACTATGTCCCGATGCCGGAAAATGTCGTGGCATTGGTTCGTGAGTTGTGGGAAAAGGTCGGCAAATAATACAGGCAACGGCTCCGGCCGGGAAAACAAAGATGACACCGAATATCGATTATAGCCGCAATAGCGCGGAAATTGTCTTCGAGCGACTGACGAAAGTATGTGCTTTCATGATTATTCTGCTGATGGCGGGATTTTTCGTCCAGTTGTTCTGGTACAGTCTGCCGTCCCTGAAAGCATTTGGGGTCAGATTTCTGTTTTCCTCGGCCTGGGACCCGGTGCGCAACCTTTACGGTGCGGCCGGCGCGGTTTACGGGACATTGGTAACCACGTTGATTGCGCTGATTATTGCCGTGCCGTTGAGTTTTATCATTGCGCTTTTTCTGGTGGAGCTGGCGCCGCCGTGGTTGGGGACGATTATGAGTCAGGCCCTGGATCTGCTGGCGGCGATTCCCAGCATCATTTACGGGATGTGGGGTCTGTTTGTTCTGATCCCGATCATGCAGGATCATGTTCAGCCCTTCATCGGGACCACCCTGGGATTGAAGCGCCTGCCGCTGTTCGGCGGAGAACCGGGCGGCAGCGGTTATCTGACCGGCGGTCTGGTGTTGGCGCTGATGGTGCTGCCGTTTATCTGCGCGGTCATGCGGGATGTGTTCAAGATGGTGCCGCGGGTGGTCAAGGAGGCGGCATACGGTATCGGCTGTACCACGACCGAGGTGGCGTGCCGGATTACTTTGCGTTACGGACTACAGGGCATGCTGGGCGCGGTCTTTCTGGGGCTGGGCCGGGCGGTCGGGGAAACGATGGCGTTGTTGTATGTGATCGGCAATGCCCCCGGAGTGTCCGCTTCGCTGTTTGCGCCCGGTACGACGATTGCCGCCACGCTGGCGAACAATTTTGCCGAAGCGGACGGATTGTTTAAGAGTTCTTTGTTTGAACTGGGATTGATTTTATTATGTATAACCTTCATTATTCAGGTGGCGGCGCAACTTTGGCTCAATCGCGTGCGGAAGAAGTCGGGAGGCGGACTGTGATGGTTCGGCGGGGGCTGTTCTGTCGCAAACTGCTGGACCGGGCGGTGGGGATCGGGGCTCTGCTGGCCACCTGCACCGGGGTGGTGTTCCTGATCTGGATTCTTTACACGGTGATCAGTATGGGGGTGACTGGGTTGTCATGGTCGTTCCTGACCCAGCCGACCAAACCCTACGGGATCCCCGACGGCGGGATTGCCAATGCCATTGTCGGAACGGTGTTGATTACTTTGGGGGCGTCGATTATGGCGGTGCCGGCGGGCATGCTGGGCGGCGTTTATCTGGCCGAATACAGTCATCAGTCGTACCTGGGACGGAGCATCCGCTTTTCCGCCAACGTCATGATGGGGATGCCGTCGATTCTGGTGGGACTGTTTGTCTAT
>JAQUZV010000238.1 GCA_028691155.1 Victivallales bacterium | reverse complement strand
ATGGTCGCGCATTTCCAGTTCCGCCGTGGCCGCCGTATCGACCGGAACAGCGCCCAGCGGCGTGGTATAAGCGGTATATCCGCTCAGCGCCAGCCCCCGAAACCCGATACGGTGGGAGGGCGCGATGACGATGACGCGGCGGTAACTCTTTCCTTTGACTTCGGCGGCCGTTTTGACCGCGGTTGGTCCGGAATAGACATATCCGGCATGCGGCAGGATCAGGGCACGAACGGTTTTCCCCCCCGATGTTGTTGGCGGAACGGTGCCGCATTCTTCGGCCATCCGATCGATGACGGCGGCCAGACGGGCGGGGTCGGCATCGTAGAATTGCCCGGCCACGCAGGGACGGCGCTCCGATTCATTGCTGTTCATTTTCGCTTGCCTCCCAACGGTTATGTTGACGTTTGCAACGGGATGGAAACGATATTCACCCATAAATCTGATGCGTTACCGCCATCACCCGGTCCATATCGGCGTCGGAGCCGATCGAGATGCGGACGTAACGTCCGGTTCTGGCTCCCGGAAAATAGCGGACAATGATATGATTCTGGCGCAATAACTCGAAATAACGTCCGCCGTCGCCGTCCGGCGGCGACGCGAAGAGAAAATTGGTGGACGACGGAATGATGGCAAAGCCGATCCGGCTCAATTCCGCGGCCACCCGGGCGCGGGTGGCCAGAATCCGGTTTACGGTCTGCCGCAGATACGCGCGATCCTGAAATGCGGCCGCGGCGATCCGCTGCGTCAACATGTTGAGATTATATGAGTCTTTGACTTTCATCATCCCGGCGATGGTTTCCGATTGGGACACCGCGTATCCCACCCGGGCGCCGGCCAGGGCATAACTTTTGGACATGGTACGGCTGACAATGACGTTGGGACAGTTCATGGCCAGATCGAGGCAGTTGTCGGCGGCAAAGTCGACATAGGCTTCATCGATGAGCACCATGCCGTCAAAGGCGGCGCAGAGCCGGACGATCTCCTCCTTGGGAAAAAGGTTGCCGGTGGGGGCGTTGGGTCGGGCCAGCAGCAGCAAATTGGCGCCGGCGGCCTGAGCGGCCAGATCCTCGGGTAGACTGAAATCGTCGTTCAGGGCGATGCGCCGACAGGGGGCGCCCTGAATCTCCGCCAGCGCCGGATACAGCGAATAGGTCGGATCGGGGCAGGCCAGCGGCCGTTCCGCATCGCAAAAACTGCGGACGGCAATGGTCAGAATGTCGTCGGAACCGTTCCCGGCGATAATGTTTTCGCGACTGACGCCGTTCAATGCGGCAATAACGTCGCGCAATGTATCGGCCATGGGTTCGGGATAAAGACGCAGTTTGCCGGCGGCGAACTGCCGCAGCACCTCATCCACCTGCGGCGAGGGAGGATAGGGATTTTCATTGGTATTGAGCTTGATCAGATTGCTGACCTTCGGCTGTTCTCCCGGCGTATAGCCGCTCATTGCCGCGATGGCCGGGCGAAAATAAGAAATATCATCGGTTTTCATTTGGTCACCCACCGGTATGGAACCGGAAAAGACAATTTATTTGGTCTCGATGCGGACGGCGGCGCTGTTTCCATGGGCGTCCAGCCCCTCCATGGCGGCGAACATCCGGATGGCCGGCAGTTCACTCTTCAGCGCCGATTTCTGGTAATTGACAATGCTCATACGGCGGAAAAAACCTTCCACGGTCAAGCCGCTGAAATAGCGTGCACTGCCGGCGGTCGGCAAAACATGGCTGGGGCCGGCGACAAAATCACCGACCGGTTCCGGCGTCCATGGTCCGATGAACACCGCTCCCGCCGCGGTAACTTTCTTGGCAATGTTGCCGGCTTTTTCACACATGACTTCCAGATGTTCCGGCGCGTATTTCCCGGCAATTTCGGCGGCATGGTCGAGATCGGCGGTCTGAATGAGGAACATGCCCTTTTTCATGACCTTGGCAATGGTATCCGTTCGGGACAGATGTCTGGCCTGCCTGGTGACGGCGGCTTCCACCTGCTCGATCAGGGCGGCATCGGGGGAGAGCAATACGGCCTGTTCATGCCCGCTGCCGTGTTCGGCCTGGGACAACATATCGGCGGCGATAAATTCCGGATTGGAGGTGGTGTCGGCAATAATCATGATCTCGGATGGGCCGGCAACCATGTCGATGGCAACATCGCCGTAGACCAGTTTCTTGGCGGCGGTGACATAGGCGTTGCCGGGACCGACGATTTTGTCCACCTTGCGGATGGTTTCAGTGCCGTAAGCCATGGCGCCGATGCCGTAGACGCCGCCCAAGCGGTAAATCTCATCCACTCCGGCTTTGCGCATGGCATAGAGCACGGCCGGATTGACCTTGCCGTCCTTACCCGGCGGGGTTACCGCGACGATTTCAGTTACTCCGGCGGCTTTGGCAATTCCGGCGGTATGGATGACCGTCGAGACCAAAGGCGCGGTGCCGCCGGGCACATAGACTCCGACCCGTTCCATCGGCACAAAGCGTTCGCCGACAATAACTCCCGGCCGAGGTGAATGCGTCCATGGCCGGGGAATGCGTTCCTGGGCGAAATCGGTAATATTGGCCAGAGCGGTACGGATGGCATGTTTCATTTTGGGCTTGACCCGGGATCCGGCCATTTTTATTTCATCTTCGCTGACACGGAAAGTTGCCGCGTCCAAATCGACGCCGTCGAACTTCCGGGCGAATTTCTTCAGCGCCCGGTTGCCGTGTTTCCGCACTTCCTGCAGAATGATCTTTACTTCTTCTTCGATTTCCGGCGGATAAGACGGGCGGCTGTACAGCATCGCGGTCTTTTTATCAAAATCTTTTTGCTGATAGCTGATTTTTTGCATGAGTTTCTCTCAAAAATGTTTACGGGGGAATATAGCCGTTTTTACGGTAAAATTCCATTGTTTCCGCCGTAATTTGCCGGAAAATAAAGAAAGATAAACAAACGGGGCCGGGACGGGCGATGTCGCCGGAAATCGTTCGGGGATGATGGCGAATGGCCGGACAACGCGGAAATTACCTCGTTTTCGTCGTTTTTTTACGGTATTCGGACTTGATTACTCGGGTTTGCCGTAACATTATATTTATTAGGCGAGAAAGAAAATCAAGCGGACGGAGAGGGCAATGCGGTTCTGTACTGTCATGATGTTGTTGCTGAGTTGGGGCAGTTTGTCTGCCGTTTCCGCTACGGTGCCTCGGTCGCCTTATCGTATTGGCGTTCTTTACTGGTCGATGAATATTCCCGGCCAGGTGGCGATGCGCCGGGGGTTGGAGCGGGAAGCCGGGAAGATCAATCGTGCCCCGGCTCCCGGTCCCGGCGTCGAACTGATCGTCAGGGTGGCCGGCGATGGCATCGCCGGAATTGAACGGCAAATCGGGCAGATGAATGAACTCATTGACCTGAAGGTTGATATGATTATCGTGCAGCCGTCGGACAATGCGGCGTTATCGTTGCCGTTGCGTAAGGCCAACCGGAAAAATATTCCGGTGATTGCTTACGATCAGTATATCTGCGACGGCGATCTTGCCTCGTATGTCACCACCGATAATTATCTTGCCGGCTACCTCGGCGGGGAATATCTGGCTTCATTGTTTCCGCCGGAGAAGGTTCTGAACATTGCCATGGTGGAATATCCCCATGTCTCTTCCACGGTGGAACGGGTAGACGGGTTCCGCGACGCGTTGCGCGACCGCCGGCGTCAATACCTGATCCGGCACGAATATCAGGCGATCGAACCGGTTCGCGGGAAACTGGTGGGACAGCAGATTCTCCGTGATTTTCCCGATCCCGGGAGTCTGGATGTGGTGTTTACGGTAAATGACGGCGGCGGTCTGGCCATTTTCGAAATTTTGGCCCGGGCCGGTCGCCGGGAGATTGCCGGGATTACGATCGACGGCGATCCGCGGTCGGTGGAGATTATTCGCGCCGGGGGCATCATTAAAAACGATTCCGCCCAGTTCTGCGGCATGCTCGGAGCGGTGGCACTGCGGACAGGATATGACTATTTGAACGGCAAGGACACGCCGCATCAGATTCTGATCCCGCCGTTTCCG
>JAQUZV010000237.1 GCA_028691155.1 Victivallales bacterium | reverse complement strand
CCCACCGGCAGGTCAAGACAACATCGGCATTTTTCAAACAAATCGAGCTTAGTCAAGTGCCTCGGGGTATTCAACCAGGGAACGGAAAATAGTCTCATAACGTCCGTTTTCACAATAATTTTCCTGGATCGGCACCTTACCGCCCCCCTCGGGCAGATCGATGGCAAAAGTCGGCACGGCCAAAGCCGAAAGCCGCGGCCGGCAGTAACGCAGCACTTCACGTCCTCTGGCCACTCCGGTGGCAAAATGACGCACCCCCTTGACCGGATCGACATGAAACAGATAGAGCGGTTTGACCCGCATCCGGATCAGCCCGCGAAACAACGCCTCCAGCACTTCCGGATCGTCGTTGACGCCGCGCAGCAACACCGTCTGATTGACCACCGGCACCCCCGCCCGAACCAATCTGGTACAGGCAGCTTCCGCTTCCGGCGTCAATTCCCGCGGATGGTTGAAATGCGTGGCGAACCAGACGCCGCGGCACGCGCCGAGCATATCCGCCAACTCCGCATCAATGCGTTCCGGCCAGGTCACCGGAGCCCGACTGCCGATCCGGATAATTTCCAGCGACGGTACCGCCGTCAGACGCGTCAGGATCGCCCGAATCCGCGCATTGGACAACATCAGCGGTTCTCCGCCGGAAAAGAGCAATTCCCGCACCTCCGGATGATTCCGGTAATAAGCACAAATCGCCGCCAGTTCGTCATCGGTCAGATCATGTTCGGGTACGCCGGCGCGCCACTGGCGCTTGCGAAAACAGAACCGGCACAGCATCGGACAACGATTGGTAGCCACCATCACGGCACGATCGTAATAACGCCGGATCAAATGGGGCGCCACCGTCTGTTCCTCTTCGGCCAACGGATCGTCGGACGCATCGTAGTCGCGCAATTCGTCCGGATGCGGCAGGCACTGCCGCCCGATCGGATCATGCCAGGGATCGGCACGGTCGATCCGCGCCAGGTAATAGGTATTGGCCCGAACCGGATAAACCCGTTCCACGGCGCGCAGTTCCGCAGGAACCGGCACGCCAAGAAAAGCGGCAATCTCGTCCAGACCGTTCAATATTTTCATCACTGTAAGTAATTCCGTAACATTCGGTCATGCCGGCCGACACTTATGCGGCGGCATAAAAACAATTTCAACCCCCGCGACCATTTTTTGTCCACGGGGGTTGGCGTCGGCGTCGCCGGGAGGGCGATCGTCCGGGATATCCCGTTCCGACGGCAACACCACTTCGTTCGCCACCGGAACGAAAGGAACTATTTGACGCTGTAAACCCAGCCTTTGCCTTCCGTCCAGGACCGTGAAAGTTCGACTCCGAGGTCGCGCCGGGTGGTGTTGGCCGCCAGTTTGGCAATAATTCCGGCCACTTCGATTTCATCGTCGGCGCAGCCGATCCGGGCGGCGAATTCTGCGGCATTGCCGCAGAAGCCCCGAATTTCCGGCAGTTTTTCCTCGATCGTGTTGAGCAGTTCGATTACGCCCTTGCTGGCCAGTTTGTAGGCCTGGACCCCGGGCTGATGGAACGCATTGATATTGATGAATTCGGCATAGACCGCCACCGCGCGTTCGTACAGCGCAATCAACATCCCGAGGTTGAACGTATCGACGCGATCGATGGTCATGGTGATGACCTGACGTCCCTTGCCGAGCAGCGCCTGTGCCAATCCGGTTTCAAACCCGTGCAGATAATCGCCCATGGCTGTTCTGCCGGAAACCGGCAGCGCCAGAGCATCCTCCAGCACTTCGATAAAGGTGATGAAGAAGTCGTTGCGGCCGTCGTTGAGCTGCTGAATAAAGGCATGGGCATCGGTGCCGCCCTTGTTGCCGAACACGTTCAGCCCCTGATATACGGGTTTGCCGTCGAGATCGAGTTCCTTGCCCAGACTTTCCATCACCAACTGCTGCAGATAGCGCGACAACAGCACCAGACGGTCGGAATAAGGAACAATGACCATATTGCGGTCGCCCTTGCCGTTACCGGCGATGAACCACATGGCCGCCAGCATATAAGCCGGATTCTTGCGATAATCGGTAACTCTGGTCCACTGATCCATATGACAGGCCCCGGCGAGGAAACTCCGGAAGTCGATTCCGGCCAGCGCGGCGGGCAGGTGTCCGACAATGCTGGTTTCACTGGTCCGGCCGCCGATGGATTCGGCCATTTCCATGACCTTAAGCCACTTCCGGTCGCGGGCCAGCCGGTCCAACTGACTGTCTTTCATGGTAATGGCGACGGCATGACGGGCAAATTCCAGTCCGGCGGCGTTAAAGGCATCGGCCATGGCAATCATGTTGTTTTTGGTTTCCTGGGTGCCGCCGGATTTGGAAATGCTCACCACCAGCGTCCGGTCCAGTTCAATGGCCTGAAGGACATCGGCAACTCCGGCCGAATCGGTATTGTCGAGGAAATAAATTCTCAAATAACCGCCGCGTTTGGCTTCCGACAATTCGTTCCAGTAAGGACCGTTGATGGCAAACTGCATCAGTTGGGGACCGAGCGCCGAACCGCCGATCCCATTGATAACGGCATATTCGAACTTCTGTCCGGTGGAACCGGTAATCGCCCCGGAACGGATCGCCGCCGCAAAATCTTCCACCTCCTGAAACAGCTCGGACTGCGGATAGGAAATCCGGTCGGTAAAATGGGTTACCTTGCGGTTTTCATCGGGATTTTTGATGGCTCCGTCTTCCAGACGCTTCATTTCCGCCACGGCACGGGCAAAACGCGGCTGCATGGCGTCGAGGTCGTTCATCTCGAAACGCATCCCGGCAAAACCGACGGTAAATCCGCTTTCCGGATCAACCATCGTATATTGATGATTACGATCAACCCAACCTGACTTATTCATGGTCCTTCTCCTGCTATTGAAACTGTAAATCGTTATTCCAAAATAGTATCAGTCCGAAGAGAAATTTAGCCGATACAGGGAAAAAATCCACCGCCGATCCCGGATTTTCCCAAATATCGCCGCGGATTCATAATTCGTCCGGGACAAATCACGCCGTCATCCCGCCGGCCGCAACCATCCGGGCGCCGCCTTTTCTTTCCCTCCCCCATCCGGCGACAAAACCGCCGCCTCCGGACCGGTTACACCGTCGTGCCGCCGGAAACACGGGGACAGCGCCGCCGCCGTCCCAGCCATGCCGCTCCGGCCGTAAAAAACAGCAACAACAGCGGAATAACCGGAATTCGGAAACGCCAGTCGAGATTTCCGGCCGGCAACAACCAGAAATAGCCCAGGCACAACCCCGCCAGAAACAGGATATCGTAACGGCGGCGGCAGTGGAAATACCAGATGCCAAACGGCAGCAGCAACCAGGTAAAACCATAAAAAACGGTATAGAGCACCGCCAAAGCCGCCGCCTCCGGCCGGCCGGAAAAATAGTGGCGACCGGCGGCAACAATTCCCTGACGCCGCAGAACATCGAGTGTCCCGCGGTTGCCGGAAACCCACCCCAGGCGTTCCAACAGCGGCGAAATGTCCGGCATCAGGAACCGGGGCAAATCCCGCACCACCCACCCGGCAAAAGGCAACGGCTCCGACCCCACTAGCCGCCGTCCCAGACGATAGGCCTCGCGACTGCGCTCAATCGGCTGCGTCGCCGTCAATTGCGCCGCCAGGCGGTCGCACATGACCGGAAAGGGAATGTTCTCTTTCCAGGACAGATACCCTCCCGCCTTGTAATACAGCATATAATATCCGTCCATGGTCGTAAAGGTAAAATAACCGGTGACAACGTAATTACGCCATGACCAGCCCAGCGGCAGAATGTTGGCGGCGGCAATGAACATCAGCACCGGAACCGTTTTGCGCTGTCGCCAGAGCAGCCACAGCCCCAGCGGAACAAACAGATAAATGCCGGCGGGACGGATCATTGTCGCCGCCGAAAGACACAGTCCCGCCCCCGGTGCCCGGCCCCGCAGCAACAGACTCAGCGCCGCCAGCAGAAAAAAGGTAAAGGTTATTTCGGACAAGGCCACCGACGTTCCCACCAGCAACGCCGGCGACAACAGCAACAGCAGCAGCAACACCCACG
>JAQUZV010000236.1 GCA_028691155.1 Victivallales bacterium | reverse complement strand
GGAATTCGATTCCGTTGCCGTTTTTGAGGTTGCTTTGAAGCAATGGCAGAAGGCGTATAACGAAGATTATCCGCATTCTGCCCTTGGTTACATGACGCCATATGAATATGAACGGTGGTTCAATGCGGCAGCGGCTTAAAACAATGTGGGACGGCAACAGAAGTTCTCAAAAAATGAAATCTTCATTTTTTGCACGTTCTACGTAATGCCGTCCTTGACAAACGGGGGGCATTACATCACCATGACGAGGAGGTCGGTAACGGCGAGAAAAAAGTGCTTTTTGGCTGGCGGGGTTGCAAATGGGAGGATGACTTTATTTGGATTGGAACAGAGATTGAAGATTCTCCCTCCCGAATTTTTTCAACGGAGCTGGTGTGGGATGACCCGGATAAATACGGTAATATAAAGCTTATTGTAAGTCATAAGAAAAGTGGTCAGAAAGTTTTGATAGGTTACAGTAACCGTGGCATCGGAACCACCTGGGTCAAGACTCAGATCGGGGATGTTTTGATTATCGAGCAGCAGGTGGACACTCATTTCAATGAATTTTTTGTCATCTATCCGCGAATCTCCGAGAAGGGCAAGTTATTTTATTCCGTTCTTTATGCGACTCCCAGTTTGGATTTTCCTACTCGCGATTTACTTTCTGATCATGTTTATCCCAAAATAAAGAAAATCAGTTTCGAGGGAATGATGACGATAGAACTATTCTGGGGGGCGATTAATTATTTGGATTATGAAGGCAACGAGATGACGGTAAAAATTCCAATATTCTATGGTTTGAAAAAGAAGGCGAAAGAGCAACCGAAATTATCTCAAGTGAAAAAGCGCCCCCAACTCTCTGGTGGGCGGAAAAAGGCGAAAAAGCAATCCCAATAACCCGGGGATCATTCTTGAGTAATACTTTCACGGTTTCAATATTCGCCAGTACATCTTTTTTGGGGGGGAGTGGGTGACGCCCCTCCCTTAAACGCCCGCATAATATCCCTTTTTTCATCGTCTGAAAAAAATATTTTATCGGGGCATCCCATGTGCCGGAACAAAACTTTCCCCACCCCAAAACTTCCACCACAAACTAAAAAGTCACCACTAATCCCAACCCGGGATTGTGATCGGCATTATCCCGCGTTGCTATTATACTTGATGACGTCAAGGCCCGGCCAGCGGGAACATCCGGCCGTCGTGGCAGACAAAGGTTTTCCCGGAACATATTCTTTTTCAATCAAGGCCTTGACCGATGGTTTTCTTGCTGCAACTTTCTCCGGATATTCCAAGTCGGGAAGGCTGATCCGGTAAGATTCTGCTCCGGTACGAAGGATATCTACTCCAAAGAAAATATTCCCGGCATCGGGCGGAGAATATCCGGCAAGAAGCGATAACATGTTTTTTATGTTAAAATCTTTAAGGATAACAAAGCCATTGAAAAGTTCATCTTCATGATCTTCCAGGTCGATTATCATCTCCGTGTAACAAGAATACAAAACCTTCTATCCGCTCATATCCGCGTAGTTTCTTGCAATATGACCGTCGTGGCAGAAATGATTGGAGTTCGCGACTAATCGGCCAGGTTGGTAATAAATTACGAATATATTGCATTACCCCGGGATTGGGGTAATCAAAGACAAGGAGCCAGTCACTATCCATGGCAGAGTTATCCTCCCTGGCGTTTATCCCTTGATAATATTATTCACCTTCAACTTCATTTTCTGCGGATTCATCGACGCCGGAAGTTGTCGCATACGACGATGGGGCATTGCGTCCCCGGTTCAGGCCAGAAGAATTCTGGTGCGGAACGCGGCCCGGTCGGCCGGGGCGATGGTGCCTTCGACGTCGACGGTGTCGGCATCGATAACCGCTGCACTGACGGTGACGGTTTCCCCGCATTTGATCTCTTCCAGATAATTGATGGCGACGGAAGCAATGCGGCGGGCATGGCATTCCGGCGGCAGCGCATCGACAACCCAGTCGAAATAGCGGGCATTGTTGAGGTGTCCGTTGAGGTCGATATCGGAAAAGCCCGGTTTGCGGATAATCTGATGATCATATCGCGGCAGCCGCGGCACTTTGGGCGGCGGGGCGTCGATGGCGGGCGGCACTTCCGGCAGTTGGGGGAACGCCGTAGTAACAATTTCCAGCGACCCCGGTTTGCGGGTGGCGGCGTTCAGCAGCAGCCATTGACTGGTGGCGACGCCGAGCGGCCGGCCGTCGGCTCCGGTCAGGCGGAAATCACGGGCGGCAACCACCAGGCGGGAGCCCTTGGGCCAGGTTTCCACGGTAACACTTTCGTTCCAGACCGGATAATCGGTCAAATCGATGCGGAGCCGGGACAGCACCCAGAACCGGTTTCGGGACCGCAACTGGAACATGCCGATGCCGCGACTATTGGTATGACGGGCGGCGGCTTCCTGCAGATAGTCGGCCACGGCGGAGAGTTTTAACCGGCCGTCGCGGTCGAGTTCCCGAGTTCGTACTTTAAACGTCTCCCGCAGTATCATCATACCGGCGCTCCGCCCGTCGCGGTCAGTTGGCCAAACAAGCTCATGGCCGTGGTGCGGGTAATTTTTACCTGGACCAGATCGCCGGGTTCGAGTCCGGGCGCGGGATCGAAAATCGTCATTTTATTGGTGGCGGTACGGCCGCACCACCGTTCGCAATTGCGTTTGCTGGGGCCTTCGACCATAACTTCCACGATTTGCCCCCGGAGTTCGGCGTTGTGTTTGGCCACCCGGCGGTTGAGGTCGTCGAGCAGGATATGATTGCGTTCCTCCTTGATCTGCTGCGGCACCTGATCGAGCATCGTGGCGGCGACGGTGCCCTGACGGGGCGAATATTTGAAAATATAGGCGTTGTCGAATCCGACTTCGTTCATAACGCGGCGCGTGGCCAGAAAATCCGTTTCGGTTTCGCCGGGAAACCCGACGATGATGTCGGTGGAAAACGTGATGTCTGGTATGGCCCGGCGCAATTGTCCGACAATATCCAGATACTGTTCCGCGGTATAGTGGCGGTTCATGGCCCGCAGAATGGCATTGGAACCGGACTGCAACGGCAGGTGCAGACTGTGGCAGACCTTCGGCAGGGCGGCCATGGCGGCAATCAACTTCGCATTGAAATAAGACGGGTAGGGGGAGGTGAAGCGCAGCCGTTGCAGACCGGGGATGTCGTTCAGTTCGGTCAACAGGTCGGCAAAAGGGGAAACGTCGGGTGGCGGCGGATTGATGTTGCCGCCGAGTCCGAAAGCGGCCACGTTTTGTCCCAGCAGCATAATTTCTCTGACCCCCTGAGCGACCAGTTCGATGGCTTCGTGCTTGATGTCGGCAATTTCGCGGCTGATTTCCCGTCCGCGTACATAGGGAACGATACAATAGGAACAAAAGCGGTTGCAGCCGCGGGTCACGGCAATATAGGCGCTGATACGGTTGCCGCGGGAAAAATGCGTGCTCATGCCGGTCAGGACGGCGTGATCCTCTTCCACACGCAGTTCCCGGTGTCGTTGGGCAATGACTCCGGCCAGAATTTCCGGCAACCGGTGCAGTTGCCCGGTGCCGATGACGAAATCGACATGCGGCAATTCGTCCAACAACGCTTGGCCGCGGTTCTGGGCCATGCAGCCCATGATCCCGATATAGATATCCGGTTTGCGACGTTTCAGTCGGGTCAGGATGCCGATTTTGCCGATGGCTTTGCGTTCGGCCTGATCACGGACGCTGCAGGTGTTGAAAATCAGGATATCGGCATCTTCCTCCTGAGCGGTAATTTCGTAGCCGCGTGCTGCCAGCATCCCGGCGACCGCTTCGGAGTCGCGTTCGTTCATCTGACAGCCGTAGGTTTTAAGGTAAACTTTCATAAATCTGCTTCATTTCGGTCTGGTTTCGGTTTAGATAAAAATTTCGGGGTAAATGCGGGACAACTCCGGCCGGTGGCTTCGTGCACGCCGGCGGCGGGCAAATGCGGTCCCTTGAATCCGAACATCCGGCACCCGTGCGGTTGGTCGGGCTCCCAGGTTACTTCGTAGTAAACACAGCGGCGGCAATCCAGGTACGGCA
>JAQUZV010000235.1 GCA_028691155.1 Victivallales bacterium | reverse complement strand
CCTTTCGGATAAACCGCGAAAAAAATACCGTCGGAGGTTGTGGCCAAGGTACTGCCGCTCGACAATTCCAGCGGCGCCACCACCGGAATCTCCCGGGACGCGCACTGCCGGACAAACCGATGTTCTTCCTGCAACGCCGAACCGCTCCAGCGTCCGGGACGATAAAACTTGGCCACCAACCGTTCCCCGGCCATGGTCTCGAATTCATAAACCCGATTGATATAACTGGGTAACGGTGCGGCCAGCCCCCCCATCGGTTGCGCCACCGCATCCTCCACCGCATCGATCATCGATGCGGGAACCAGATTTTCGAAACTTTGCAATGCCATAAAAAAACCTCCGCGGCGAAAAAATATCGCCGCCGAGGAAAATTACAAGTAAAATTATAATTGGGTGAAAACTTATTATCCCTGCAACGTCACATAATCCGCCATCAGCCCCTTGGGACCGTGGATTAGATTATATCTTACCGGCTGTCCCTCCGCCAACGTCCGGAAACCATCCATCTGAATAGCGCTGTAATGAACAAAAACATCTTTCCCGTCCTGCGATTCAATAAAACCATACCCCTTCGGCGCATTGAACCATTTGACCTTTCCTTCAACCAGATTTTCCATTGCTCCCACACTCCCCTGAAATTAATTACTTCCGAAATTTCGGAATGTCCTTATGCTTGATTTACTTGATAAGAACCTCCCGATAGTATATATTCTATTAGGAATTCGAAAGAAAATCAATAGCCGAAACCACACAAAAAGGGAAAAAGTCCCATTTTATCGTCCCCAGGCCGGTTTTGCTTGGCTGTTCCACCACTGCAACACCGCATCGACGGGAACGGAGAAGAATATCGCCCCGGAATCCGGCGACGGAACCGGACCGGCGTCATATGGTTGCGGCGGATCAGATAAGGATAATGAAATGAACGCTGCTACCGTAGTTCTGGCGTTGGGAGGCAACCTCGGCGATGTCGCCGCCACTTTCCGGCAAGCCCTCACCGCACTGTCGCATTCCGGCCTGACCGGGCTGCGTTGTTCCTCCTTTCACCGCACCGCTCCGGTCGACTGTACCCCAGGAACGCCGGATTTTCTCAACGCCGTCGTCGTCGGTTCCTGGTCCGGCACGGCGGCAGAGTTGCATGATGCAACCCGGGCGCTGGAGGAAAAATTCGGGCGCCCGGCGCATCACGGCCACAATACCCCGCGAACCCTGGATATCGATCTGATTCTGTTCGGCGACGCCATCATCCGGACCCCGACGCTGACCGTGCCGCATCGAGAAGCCGCCCGACGCCGTTTCGTGTTGGAACCGCTGGCGGAAATCGCCCCGGAACTGGTCTTCCCCGATTTGAACCAAACGGTGCGGGAACTGCTGGACGCCCTGCCCCCAACCGCGCCCGCCGAATCATTAATCACCGTTATAAAAATCCGTCCTCACCGGGAAGATCATCGAAAACAAAGCTGATATGACAGCAGCACGACCAACACCCACACCATCGTCGGACAATCAGGCAACATATCTCACTTATTCAAGCCCTGCCCGGCGAAACGCCCCCAATCCACCGTCACCATCACCGTCCGCCGTTGACCACCGTTGCGGCCGGCATTACCCCAATTTCATATACCATCGTCCGGGGGATCCCGAAGCGACGACGCCCGAACACCACCAGCCGCCAAATCACCTGATGGTGGTATGCCGTAAAAGAATGCATCATGGCCGGTGAAAGCGTTATTTCCCGACTTCCCTCTTTCTCAACTTCGCCGTTGTCTGACTCCAAGATCGGAATAACGGCAAAAACCGCAAATCGGAAGCGTCTGTTGTCACCGGCAACGATTTTCTCCACCCCTTCCAAAAATATCGAAACCTGTCGGTAAGCCGTCGCCCCGGGAATTTGCCACCTGACCACCAATGATTGCCCCAACCGGGGATAAGGACAGTCCAAACCACAACGAACCCACGGTCGCCGGCGATTGATTGTCATCCAGCTCCATCCCCCTACCAGCTCCGCCAATACCGGCCATAACAGCATTCTCAGTCCTCCCGGCATGTCGACATACCCCAACCCAATCGCCACCAACGCGCCCGCAACGACACCGATGCCACCAGCAAAGGACATATCTTGCCACCAACACCAAGGTCGCCGTAACCATACCCCCCCATCGGAATCCCGCCGGCTCGTCGTAGCGGCAAACGCGACCGAGGACGTCGGCAACCCCTGGGACTGACGCCACTGGCGCCGCCGCACCAACTCCGCCATCAATATTATTATGAACATTATAAACAATCCCGGCGGCAGCAGCACCGGCGGTGGAAGCGGCCGAAAACGATGCACCAACACCGCCGACTCCGGCGCCGCCGGATTGACGTAACAAAAGGTTTTTTTCCCCACCGGATATGGTGTCGCCATCGCCTTTTGCGCCTCGTAACCACAGAAAAAAAACGCACCAGTAGTCGTAACGATCCCCGATATAATCCCGTCCCCGAAAACGATAGCGGTACACAATTTCGGTGCCATAGTGCTTCGGCCCGGAACAAGAACGTGTAATACGGCTGGAAATAATACAACATGGCGTTTTTTCCCAGGATCGCGAGGCCAGTGTCCGCGCGACCGGAAAGACCACGAGGAAAAAAACCGCCCCAACAATTATCAAGACCCAGACGAATGCCATCGCCACGACCCAGACGAGTCCCGCAAAAGTAAAGCCGTGCCAACGGCGGCGCTTGGCCCCCGAAGGGAATGGTTGGTCCGACAGATACCAAATCCAATAAATCGAACCGGACATCATACCCGCCATCAAGACCCCGCCAATCCCCAGCAGCGGCGGCAGCCAGGGAATATCACGATACAGAATCGCCTGCCGCGGATCGGCCGGATTGACATAACAGACGATCGGCGTTTCCGGGGCATATTGCCGGACGGCCGCTGCTATGGCACGGTAACTCCCGTCGATGGCTTCTTCATTCAACTCCCAGCGGTCGCCGCGATAGTAGACGCCACGATAATGATAGAGTAAATCACCCGCAGGGAATAATCTTCCGAACAAGCCCGACGTTTGATCGAAACCACCCGTGCCGGAATCTTTTCCCACCGGTAAGGCTGAACCTCCCGCCAAAGCTCAAAAGGGGCCATAACCAGTGCGAGCACCCCCGTTATCCCAAAAATCCCCGGCACCAGAAAAACGGCAATCTTTTCGATGATACTATAATTCGCCAACGAGGATTTTATCCCATTCCACCCTTTGCTTCCCAATGATCGGCTCATATCATGCCCCACCGACGCCGGCAAGGCCAAACCTTCCCGTCGGTTCCATTACTATGGGCTGCCATATTCCACTCCTTTAGCCGCAGTTCCCGCCGGCATTACCACAATTTCATATACCATCGTCCGGGTCATCCCGAAGCGACAACGGCCAAACACCACCAGCCGCCACAATACCCGGTGGTGGCTCGCCGTAAAAGAATGCATCATGGCCGGTGAAAGCGTTATTTCCCGACTCCCCGCCATCCCCACTTCGCCCTCATTCGTCATCAAAACCGGAATAACGGCAAAAACCGCAAATGAGGGGCGTCCATGGTCACCGGCAACGAATTTCTCCACCCCTTCCAGAAATATTGCAAGCGGCCGGCAAGCCGTGGCATCCGGCATTGTCCAGCTGACCACAAACGGTTGCCCCAACCGGGGGTAAGGGCTGTCCAAACCACAACGGATCCATGGCCGCCGGCGATTGATTATCGCCCGGACCCAGCCACAGCCGATCCCCGCCAACGCGATCCATGACAGCGTTCTCATCCCTCTCGGCACGTCGATATATCCGAGTCCAACCACCACCAACGCAATGGCAACGGCACCGCCCACACCCCCAACGAGATGGCCCCCTAAAATCCAGGACGGACGCAACCATACCACACCATCGCATTCCCGCGGTCCCGTCGCGGCGGCAAGCACGGTTGCGGATGTCGGCAGCCCCTGTAACCGACGGCATCGCCGTCGCCACCGTCGCTGCGCCATCACCACCATCAGTATTACTATACCAACGATAAGTAATCCCGGCGGCGCCAG
>JAQUZV010000234.1 GCA_028691155.1 Victivallales bacterium | reverse complement strand
GGTCGTTGTCCGCTTCTTCCCGCAACCCGATCCGGAAATACCGGTGATCCAGACCGGTAAAATCGCGACAATCGCGCACGGCGATCCGATATTCCCGCAACAGCCGTACCGGCAGATCGGCAATTTCCCACGAATGCCGCACCAGCAGATAATTGGCCTGGCCGGGATAGACCTTCAGGCCGCAGGCGGTTAATTGTCCGGCCAGACGCGTCTTCAGCGCGGCGACGGAGCTTCGGGTTGTGGCGGCAAAAGATTCTCCCATGGTCAGGGCGGTGCGACCGGCGGCGATGGCCATGGTGTTGACCGACCAATCCGGAAGCCGGGGGGCGATTCGGGCGATGAGGTCGGGTGCGGCGGCCAGCAGTCCGACCCGCAATCCGGCAATGGCATAAAATTTGGTCAGTGAGCGAAGGACGATCATATTCGGCGGCAACTCCGGCAACAGAGAGAATCCCGGTCCGATAAAATCGGCGAAGGCCTCGTCGATAACGAAAATTGCTTCGGGACAATGGCCGGCCAGTGTTCTAATCGCGTCCGGTGTCATGGCGGTTCCGGCGGGATTGCCGGGGTGTCCGATAAAAACCATGGTTCCCGGGGTTGCTGCGGCGGCCAGGATTGCGGCGTCGGGAATGAAGTTGTGCTCTTCCGGGGCCATGACGGTAATGATTTCGGCGTCGATATTACGGCATGACCGGAAATAATCACCGTAAGCCGGAACGGCAATAACGACGCGGCGCGGGTGCAGCGCTGCCGTCAGCGCAAAAATCAGTTGGTTGGCTCCGTTTCCGGCCAGCAGGGCATGTTCCGGCAGCAGATAATGTTTTGCTGCTGCCGCGATAAGCGAAGCGGCACGCGGTTCGGGATAGCGGTCGATATGATCCCAGGCCCGACATACGGCGCGGTGCAACGGTTCCGGCGGCCCCAGCGGGTTGATGCTGATGCTGAAATCGAGCAGTTCTTCCGGTTGACATCCGGCCTGTGCCGCCAGGTGGATCCGGTTGCCGCCATGTTGCTGTTTCATCGTTGTCTGTTTTCTTCCGCATTGGTGGTGTTACGCGCACTTGCACGCCGGTATCGTGCCGATTGACCGGGGCATAATTTTTTCTGTTCCCGGGAGGATCTGGCTGACGGCGGCTTCGCCGTTTACAGTTGCGCGACAGCTCCCGATTTACACGGGATTCACTCCGGAGAACCACAGATTAAAATAGCGGCCATCCCCGGATTTGCAATTCCTGCGGCCGATTTGATGATAAAATTGTCATGAGACGAAAGTATGGCCGGGAAAAACGGTTGGCGGTGATTGTATGATGTAAAAATGATAAAATATAATATTTTATTGATTTTTTATGGGGGGTGGTCTTTTTTTGATGGAAAAAATTTGTTATAATTGAAACCGGTTGTAAATGAGATTTTAAGAGGGCCTTGTTTACCGATGGAATAACCCCGGAGATTTATCTTCCACAATTTGAGAGAAGTACTTATGGAAGAACCGTCAAAATGCGAAAATGGCTTGCGTTTTGCCCCTTTGAGCATCCTGCGTTTTTTTATGGGCAGATGTTACTATCGCGAGCATGATTTTTGTGCCAGAATTTATTGCCGTTTCATGCATGCCAGGATGGTGGCATTCCAGCGTTCAAGTGGGAATTGGTATATACGCCGTAAATATCGCTGGATTTTTTCTTCCGGTTACATTCTGCATGTTGTCGAGAAACGAAATCGCAAAGTGGCGGCTGGAAAGACCGTGACGCCCGAGATGGAGGATATCCGCGGGTAAGCGGCAGATGGTCGAATGACGCCGGACGGTAATGTGCCGTCCGGTATTTTTATTTGTCTGGGAGGCGTGTCTTTGCCGATGTCGAAGCCGACGGTGGTCATGATATCGGGTCGGCGGCGACAGGGGTGGGAGCCATCGGAATGGGATAATGGCAGATTTATGGGAATTGATGGTTTTCAGACTTGAAAAATCCCCTTTCGCATATCACATTTTTATTAGTTAATGAAGGGGTTTTTCATGGCCGCAGTCCAGAGATTAAGTATTTTACTGGTGGATGACGAGCCGGCGATTGTCGATCTCTTCCGTTTATGGTTGACGGGAATGCCGTATGACGTGTTTTCCGTCAATTCCGGGGCGGAGGCGTTGGCGCTGATGGCCGGTCATCCCTGCAACATTCTGATTGCCGATGTCATGATGCCGGGAATTTCCGGTCTCGATCTGTTGCGTCGGGTCAAGGCCAGATATCCGGGGACCCAGCTGATTATTGTGACCGGGCACGGCAATGTGGATATGGCGGTGGATGCGCTCAAACTGGGGGCCGTCGATTTTCTTCAGAAACCGGTCGAAAAGGACAAGTTCCGCGCCACGATAAAATGTGCTGCCGAAAAATATTCCGAGGACCGTCGGCATGCCGAGGCCGGAGAAGATGATTTTGCCGGACTGGTTAAAATCATCCGGCCGGGCCGGATCATCGGGAAATATCAACTGGACCATATTATCGGCTTCGGTTCTCAGGGGGCGGTTTATCTGGCGCATAACGTATCGGGAGAAGAGCGCAAATATGCGATAAAAATCCAGCAGTTGATGGGAAACAGTTCCGAGACGCAAAAGATTATGGCGCGGTTTTATAATGAAGTGGCGGCTCTGAAGAAAGTCCACCATCCCAATATTGTTCGAATGATCGATTCCGGTTATGAAAGTCATGGTGCTTCCAATATTGTCTATCTGGTAACGGAGTTCTTCGATGGTCGTCCCCTGGACGATTTTTTCGGGAAGAGCGAGGCGGAGTTTCCTCTGGATGCCAAAGCGGCGATTATTTACCAGACGGCCGGGGCGCTGCAGGAGATTCACCGTCACGGATTTACCCATCGTGACATCAAGCCGTCCAATATTCTGGTGGACCGGCAGTTCAATATCAAATTGACCGACTTCGGCGTTTGCCGTCTGCCGGATTCCGGTCTTACCGCCATGCACAAGGTGATTGGAACACCGCTGTTTTTGCCGCCGGAATACGTGGCCGATGGAGAGGTTGGACCCAAGTTGGACATCTATTCTCTCGGAATGGTCTCCTATATGATGTTTCTCAACATTACACCATTTACCGGGGAAACCTATAACGACCTGATCTATAAGATCATCAATGAATATCCGCTGGAGCCGAAGAAGATTTTTCCGGAATTTTCCCCGGACTTGCAGTACATTATCGGCCGGATGCTGAATAAAAAACCGTCCCGCCGTTATGATCATGCGGCGGAAATCTGTGCCGATCTGGAAAAACTTTCTCTTCGCAACCATTCCGCCATGGGATTTTTTCAGGCGTTGAAAACCCGTCTGGCCGGCGGTAAAGTCTGGAAGTAACCCCTCGCCTGCCGTTTGAGGTGTTGTGGCGGTCGCCCGTTCTCTTCCGGTCCCCGGCCCGGGGTTGGGTTCCGGGTTGCCGTCGTCGTTTACGATCTTTTTACAATCGACTGACACCGTTATGACAACTTTTGCCGTTGCCGCGATAAATTATTTTTGGAAGCAGGAGAGCACGTCCGAAGGGTTTTCGAACGGAAAATGCCGCCTGCGGAAAAAAATCATTAATCGGGCTGCCTTGAATTAAAGCTCGTGGGAGGAGTGAAGATGAATGCCTTGTCGGGAAAAAAATGGTGGAGCGGGTTGCTGTTGGGTTTGGCGGCGCTGGGTGTGACGGCTTCAACTCCCTCGATTACCCTGACCGCGGAACTGGAAAAAAGGGTTTTGCCGGCTGATACCCGGCAGGACGCGCTGATTAAAATTTCCATTTACGCCCCGTCGGAACCGAACCCGGCTCCGAGCCGGAAAGTAAAAGTCAATCTGGGGGTGGTGCTGGACCGGTCCGGTTCCATGGGCTCGCAGGCAAAACTGGAAAAAGCCAAAGAGGCGGCGATTGCCGCCGTCCGGATGCTGGAGTCCGACGATCTTTTTGCTTTGGTTATCTATGATGACAACGCCGAAACGATTATTCCGGCGACGCGGGCAACTGCGGCCATGAAGGAGAAGATCGTCAGTGCCATCAATGCCATCCGGACCGGCGGCAGCACCGCGTTGTTTGCCGGGGTGGCGG
>JAQUZV010000233.1 GCA_028691155.1 Victivallales bacterium | reverse complement strand
ACCATCTGCGACGAAAATGTGGAAGCCGTCGATTTCGACACCCCGGCGGACCTCGTCGGCATCTCCTTCATGACCGCCCTGGCTCCGCGCGCCCGGGAATTGGTCGCCGCCTTCCGCCGTCACGGCAAAATCGTCGTCGCCGGCGGCTATCACCCCACCTTGTGCCCGGAAGAGACGGCCGCCTACGTCGACGCCGTCGTAGTCGGCGAAGCGGAAGAACTCTGGCCGCAGTTGCTCCGCGACGCCGCCGCCGGACACCTGCAACGCTGTTACCGTCATCGCCAACCGATCGATCCGGCCCGGATTCCACCGCCGCGCCGCGACCTGATGCGCGGCCGGGAGCGCTATTACGCCACCGTCAATGCGGTTCAGACCGGTCGCGGCTGCGTTCACGGCTGCCAATACTGTTCCGTCACCGCGTTTCACCATCACACCTACCATCACCGGCCCATTGCCGCGGTGATCGCCGAACTGCGGCAACTGCCGCACGGCTTCATCTTTGTCGACGACAATATTATTGCCGACCGTGACTATGCCGCCGCGCTGTTTCGGGCCATGATACCGCTGCGTCAAACCTGGGTCAGCCAGTGTTCGATCAAAATCGCCGACGATCCGGAATTGCTCGCTCTGGCCCGTCGCGCCGGTTGCCGCGGCTTGTTCATCGGCATCGAAACCCTGAGTCCGGCCAACCTCAGCGGCGTCGGCAAGGAGTTCAATCGGGCGGAATCATATCCGGAACGCATCCGGAAAATCCGGCAGCGGGGAATCGGAGTTATCGCGGGCATTATCGTCGGCATGGATGCCGACACGCCGGAAGTGTTCGCCGCCATGCTGTCCTTTCTGCAGCGCACCCGCATCGACGCGGTTCAGGTCAATATCATGACCCCGCTGCCCGGGACGCCGCTGTTTGCGGCATTCGAAGCCGCCGGCCGCATCGCATCGTCCGACTGGAGTCGCTACGACTTCCGCCATGTGGTGATGACCCCGGCGCAAATGACCACCGGTCAGCTTCAGGACGGCGCCGACTGGCTCTACGCCTCGTTCTACCGACTGGACCGTATCCTGTACCGATTCGTGCGCGCCCTGTTCGAATTGGGTCCCGTCCCCGCCTGGCTCAGTCTCAAATTGAATTTAACCTATCGCTACGACAACCGCCGGGAAGGCATCCGGGGACACAACCCGGCCGGAGTCGCCCGGACCAGACCGGCCGTCGCGGGCATAACGGCACCGGAAGGACGCCGGATTTGAACCCGGCATTTGGAAGTTGCACCGCTTCGTCGACCGGATCAGGCCTGATGATTCCAGGTCCGGAGGCGTTGTTGAATGAATTCAATGATCTGCTGATGCTCTTTTTTGCCGTCACCGACGATATGGATGGGTTCGCCGAACTCGAAATAGATCTCCTTGTTGCGGTAAATCGGCCCCATGTCACGCAGCCATTTGCCGTTGCCGAGGAAGTCGGTCTTGAGGGCGAACGGAATAATCGGAACCCCGGCGCTGCGGGCCAGCTTGATCCCGATGGTATTGAATTTTTTCGGATCGAATTCGACCGTCCGGGTCGACTGCGGAAACAGAATGATGGAACGGCCGCTCTTCAGAATTTCCTTGCCGCGGCTCAAAACGATTCGCAAATCGTCACGGGGATTCTCCCTCCCGACGGCAATCGCATCCAGCGCCCGCATGATATTGCCGAAAAACGGCACCCGCAACAGACTTTCCTTGATGACAAAGGTAAAGTCGCGCCGCGGCCGGGCAATGGCATGAAACAACGCGGTTTCCAGCAAACTCATATGGTTGCCGATCAACATCGCCGGACCGTCGATCCGGCCGAGGTTGTCCAGACCGCGCAAATGAATTTTGCCGCCGCATTTTTCCACCAGACGGATATTCATGTTGGAATAGAACACCTGGTGCTCGCCGTCCAGCAGTCCCTTGCGGCCACATTCGCCGCTACGGGAGAAGATGAAAAAATTCCGCAGGTAAAACGACCATCTGGTGCCGAGCGACAGATATTTGTCAATAAAATCCCGCCGGGAGGACGGGGGGGTGTCGTAACAGTCTCCCGGAAACAAATTTTGCATCATGATTATTAACTGAATTTAAAAGATTGAACTCCGCCTTATCAGGAGTCGGCAGCGGCGAGACGCAAAGCCGTTCTTGCTTCGTTACTGATCAGATCCCAACGATGTTGGACAATATACTCCGGTTTGATAACCCAGTCAACCGTAACCGCCGCCACCTGGGGCAAATTAAGGTAATTTTTCATCGCTTCCGGCGCAATGCCGCCGCGGGCCACCACATCCAACGGCAGATGCTCAAACGGTTCGAGAATGTCGCGCAGGAAAGGCGCTCCGCCGGCGGTCTCCGCCGGAAAATACTGGAAATAGGTGACTCCACTGTTCAGAACCGTCATAATATCGGTTATGGAAGAAACGCCGGGAACAAAAGTAATCCGCCGGGTGCATCCCTCCCGAATCGCCTCGGTACAAACTCCGGGCGCCATGGCAAACCTGGCCCGGGCATCCAGAGCCCGCAACAGTTGATCGCGGTTGAGAATATTGCCCGCCCCCACCAGAAAATCGGGAAAATGCGCGGCAACCGCCCGAATCGCCAGACTGTCGGTATGACGCCGGAACACAATTTCCATGACCGGCAAACCAGCGGATGACAACGCTTCCGCGACATGCAACACATCATCGACGTCCAGCGTTTTCATCTTCAACAGCGGGATCACTTTATATTGTCTGATTTTCGGGAACATGCGCCGTTTCCTTGTTATTTTCCGAATTATGACTTTGCAACCGGCCCTTCCGGGCTCTATATTTTGCTTTCGCCCGGTATATTATGACAATCAATAATAATATAACCTCCGGCATACAAATGCAAACTTTTTATGGAGATTTGAGTTGATGAAAGTTTTAGTGGTCGGCAACGGCGGTCGCGAGCATGTTCTCTGCTGGAAAATGGCGCAAAGTCCGCACGTGGAAAAAATCTATTGCGCCCCGGGCAACGCCGGTATCGCCCGGGTGGCCGCCTGCGTCGACATCCCGGTTCACGACCTGGACGCCCTGGCCGCTTTTGCCGTCCGGGAACAGATCGACCTGACCGTGGTCGGCCCCGAAGCGCCGCTCTGCGACGGTGTGGTCGATGTTTTTCAGGCCGCCGGGCTGAAAGTTTTCGGTCCCGACCGCGTTTCCGCCCAACTGGAAGGCAGTAAAATCTTCGCCAAGGACTTTATGCGCCGTCACGGCATCCCCACCGCCTGGTCGGAAACGTTCGCCGCGGCGGAACCGGCCATCGCTTTTGTCAACCGCCGCTTTGACGCCGGCGACCGCGGCATCGTCATCAAGGCCGACGGTCTCGCCGCCGGTAAGGGCGTCATCGTGGCGCTCAACCGCGCCGACGCCATCGCCGGCATCAATCAGTGTTTCGACGGCGCTTTCGGTGACGCCGGACGGCGGATTCTGGTGGAAGAATGCCTCTTCGGCGAAGAAGCCTCCATTCTGGCACTCACCGACGGACAGACCATCATGCCGCTGGCGTCCGCTCAAGACCACAAACGGGTCGGCGACGGCGACACCGGCCCCAATACCGGCGGCATGGGCGCCTATTCCCCGGCGCCGGTGGTGACCGATGCGGTTATGGATGAGGTGAACCGGCACATTCTCACCCCGTTTCTGGACGGAATAAAACAGGAAAAGCTCTACTTCCGCGGCGTGTTGTTCGTCGGCGTGATGGTTACCGACCGCGGCCCCAAGGTGCTCGAATTCAATGTCCGCTTCGGCGACCCGGAAGTCCAGGCGGTCATGATGCGGCTGGAAAACGATCTGGTTGAAGTCATCGACAAGATTGTCAACGGTCGGCTGAATGAAGTCTCCCTGCACTGGGCTCCCGGCGCCGCCGTCTGCGTGGTACTGGCTTCCGGCGGCTATCCCGGCCATTACGACAAGGGATATGAGATTACCGGTCTGACGGACGCCGAAGCGGAAGGCGCCGTAGTGTTCCATGCCGGAACGGCGGTGAAGGACGGCAAAATCGTCAATGCCGGCGGCCGGGTGCTCGGCGTTACCGCGCTGGGGACCGATATCCGGGAAGCCATCGACAAGGCC
>JAQUZV010000232.1 GCA_028691155.1 Victivallales bacterium | reverse complement strand
TTTCCATCGTAAAATAAAGCTTCGGCAGATCGTTCATTTTCCCTCCAGGTTTGGTCGCCCGGAGTTTAAGATGAACCCTCTGCCTCTTTTTTTATCCCCCAGAATTAAAAACTTTTGAAATTACCTCTTATTATCACTTCTTCCGGGTCACCCCTGAAAAGTTCCGTACAACATCCCGCTGAACGTCGCCATCACCACCACCAGCGCCACGAAAACCACCGTCTTTCTGGTGCCGATGATACTGCGAATCACCAGCATGTTGGGTAAACTCAGCGCCGGTCCGGCCAACAGCAACGCCAGCGCCGGCCCCTGCCCCATGCCGCTGCCGATCAAGCCCTGTAGAATCGGCACCTCCGTCAGCGTGGCGAAATACATGAACGCACCGAAAAATGCGGCACAAAAATTGGCCCGCAACGAATTGCCGCCCACCGCCGCCGCCACCCATTGCGACGGAATAGCGCCTTCATGCCCCACCCGTCCCAACAGAAATCCGGCCACCAACACCCCCAACAACAGCAACGGCAGAATCTGTTTGGCGAAAAACCATGACGATGCAAACCATTCCCCCGTTTCTCCCGGCGCCGCCGCCGTAAAAACCGAAAGTCCGATGACTCCCGCCGCAAACGCCACCATCGGCACCGTCGGCAACCACCACGCCAATACCATCACCGGAACCGCCGCCACCACCACTTTCCACCAACGCACGCCAAACCAAACCACCAGAATCACCCCCAACGCCGCCGCAAAACCCGCGGTAAGCGGCCATTTCCACGCATAGATGAGATTCCAGATCCCGGCGGAAGCATCGGACTTCCCCCAGTTGGCAAATACCAGAATCCCCACCATCGTCCCGAAGTAAAGAGCATTCTGCCAGAGCGGCCGCCGTACTTCCGGCTCCGGCACGGCCGCCTGTGCCGCCGCCTTGGCCGCTTCCTCACGGCGGAAGATCAGTTGCATCGCCACCCCGATGATCACGCTGAAACCAATGGCGCCGACGGCCCTGGCCAGCCCCAGCTTCATCCCCAACACCCGCGCCGTCATGACAATGGCCAGAATATTGATGGCCGGACCGGAATAGAGAAAAGCACAGGCCGGTCCCAATCCCGCTCCCATACGATAAATCCCGGCAAACAACGGCAAAACCGTACAGGAGCAAACCGCCAGAATCGATCCCGACACCGAGGCCACACCGTAAGCCAGCAATTTATTGGCCCGCGCCCCCAAATACTTCATCACCGCCGCCTGACTGATGAAAACCCCGATCGCCCCGGCAATGAAAAAGGCCGGAATCAGGCACAGCAGCACATGTTCCCGGGCATACCATTTTACCAGATAAAACGCCTCCAGCACCGCCTGGTCGAAACGCACCCGACCGACCGGCAGATAAAAACAAAACAGAAACACCGCCGCGATCAACGCCAGTTTCTTGCCTTCCACTTTCCAATCCATAACCACACTGCCTTATTCTTTTTGTTATTTGGCCAAAGAAACAAATATTACTATAAAAAAATTATTGCCGCCGGGCTATTTTTGCCTCCAGTTGCGCCTGCAACGCGGCTTCCACACAACTGTCGAAGCGAATCACACAGGGCAATTCCAGACGGTAAAAAACTTTTTGCCCCCGCTTTTCATCCCGGATGATCCCAGCCTCCTTCAGCAGCGACAAATGACGGGACACCGTGGAAAAGTCCACCCCGGCCAACGCCACCAGCTCGCAGACACAACATTCCCCGGCCGCCAGCTTCTCCACCAGCAGCAACCGCGTCGGATGTCCCAGCGCTTTGAAGACCTTGGCCTTCTCGTCGATCAATTTCCGGTTGAAAACCGCCATGTCATGCTCCGTTGCTAATGTTTTACTATTTGGCAATATAACCAAATACATCCCGCTTGTCAACCCCCTTAAAAAAAATTGCCATAAAATTCCCCAAAAGAAGCGACCGCAACCGTCGCAACCATAATGACACGACATCACCGCCAATTACGGTTGTGGCGGCAACGGCGGCAGGAACCGGAGATCGAGCAGATGTTCGGGCCGCAAATCCCCCATTGAATGCAGCATATATTCCCGGACCCGGGGAATGCGCTGCTCCAGTTCGATCAGCAGTCGCCGGAAAAAGGCCCGATCGCCGTCACGTTCCAACTGCGTCTTATAGTGGCAGTCACCGCAGGAAGGAAAGTTGAAAGGCGCGGCCGCCGTGCGGATCAATGCTTCCGGCGTTGTCGCCAGCGGACGAATAATCCGTTTGCCGTCCCGGTCGCCGGGCACGTTCGGTCCCATGGTCATCAGGCCCTGTCCCCGGAACAACCCGATCAGCAGACTGACACACAAATCGTCGAGATGCTGTCCCAACGCCAGTTTGTTGCAATGCCACCGGTCGGCCGCACCGTAAAGATGGCCGCGCCGCAACCGGGAACACAGCACGCAGGGCTGTTCTTCGGCCCCCTTGGCGGCAATAATCGCCGGAATATCCAGCGTCACCACCTGCAGCTCCCACCCCTGCCCCGCCAGCCAGGAACGGAGTCCGTCCAGATTGAATTCCGGGAAACCGGGGTAAAAACAGACCGGCACCAGTTCGAAATCGACCGGCGCCCGCCGCCGTAATTGCGCCAACACCTGCAATAACAGCAAACTGTCTTTACCGCCGCTGACGCCCACCAGAATCCGGTCGCCGTTCCGAATCATCTCATACCGCGCAATGGCGGTTCCGGCCAGCCGCAGGATTTTCCGGAAAGCCGGAGTTGAAAATTTTTCAGCGTCCGGATTCATTTCCTCCCCCTGATAGCCGTGGCGTCACCGTCGGTCGCGGCGGCGACTTGAAACCGCCGGGCCAACCAGCCGGGCAGCCGCAACAGTTCACACAGAGGCGGCTGCTCCAGATGTTGCCAGAGCGCGGCGATATCCCGATAACCGCCGAGCGCGGCCAGATTATGGGTATCGGAACCGTATAACAGCGGAACCCCGACCTCATAAGCCAACCGGATCACCCGGCGGTAATCGCGCCGGTATGGCTCTTTGAGCTTGGCAAAAATCAGATTGTTGACATCCCAGGCCTGACCGCGGGCGGCGGAAATATGGGCGGCTTCGCGCATGACCGCCAGAATACGGTCGAAAAAAGTCACTTCCACCGCATTGAAAATCAGGGCGCCGGGATGCCCGATCACGTCCACCTGCCGGTTGGCGGCCAACCCCATTATGGTCTCCCGCCAACGTTGAAAAACCGTCTCCTGATCCGTCCCCGGCGGCACCGGGTCCCACGGCGGCAGCAACCGCGTTCCCGGCAGAAAATGGATACTGCCGATCACCAGTTCCACTCCCGGCGGCGGGGACGTAATCAGACTGCCGTCGCTCCGGTCCGGATCGGCGTCGATTTCCGCCCCGAACACCAGACGACAACGGCAGGACGGTTGCAGCTCCGCAATGGACCGGCGGATATGCGCCAGCGGCGGCAGCGATTCCGGTCCGTGGACGTGTTCGGAAAAACAAAGCAGTTTCATGCCGAGCGCTTCGGCCCTGGCCGCAAGTCCGGTCACGGTGGCGCTGGCGTGAGAATGCCCGGACCAGATGGTATGGACATGCACGTCATATTCGGGAATCATCGTCGTCACGGTTACCGGACTCCTTGTCGTAAAAAGTGATCAACACCACCGCAATGGCCATTCCGCTCGGATAAGGCCCGGCGTAATATAAAACCGGGGCCATATTTTTCAATCCGCCGGACCGGAAATCACCGCCAACGGATTTCCCGCCGTTTCCCGCCGCATTTTCAGAAAATCATTTGCAGCAATACCATTTTGCAGCTAATATAACGATAACGAATTTTTAGTACCGGAGTAACAGATGATGACAAAAATCAACCTTGACCGCAATATTCCGGCGTCGGTGGCCGCGGCAACCGAGCTGTGCGCCGCCACGTTGCACCGACCGGGAGCGGTGGCACTGGTTCCGACCGAAACGGTTTACGGCCTGGTCTGCCGCTGGGACGATCGGACGGCCGTGGAACGCATTTACCAACTTAAAGACCGCAGCGAAAGCAAACCGCTGGCCCTGTTCGTCGCCACCCCGGAACAACTGGCCACGCTCGGCATCGCGTTGCCGGAAAACGCCCGGAAGCTGGCG
>JAQUZV010000231.1 GCA_028691155.1 Victivallales bacterium | reverse complement strand
GATGCGGTTTCGAGCGGCACATCCCGCCACAGCGCGATATACAGATCGACGGTGGTCGCGGCGGAGGTCCGACGCATTGCTTCCTTCAACGCCCCTTCTTCGGTACCGGAGAACGTGGGAACGGCACGGTCAATGCCATTGAATCCGTGCAGAAAGAGAAGCTGTTTGAGTTTCAGTTGCTGTTGGGGCTGCGGCAGTTCATGGAAAGCGGTTCGGAGCCGCCGGACCATGTCCTCGTCCGGATTGGCGCCGCGGATGCAGCGCCAGAACGGCACCTGGAAATATTTGCCCAGAACTTCGATAATGCTGTATTCAACCAATGTCCGCAGAGCCGCATGAACCCCCTGTTTGGTTTTCAAATCATAATCGAACGATCCTCCGTTGCCCATATAATAACCGTAAACTCCCCATCCCAGTTTGTTCTGTTCCAACATGATGGCATTGGCCGCCTGAACGCCGGGGAAATAACTTTGGGTTTTGTAGTCGAGCAGATTCAGATCGAGAGTCAGCCGGGAATATTTGGCGCCGGCCCGGAGATGTCCGCCGCCCTGGGCCCCGGCCCAACCGCCGGCAGCTTCGCCTTCGCGTTCTTTTTCGAACATGTCTTTGTCGAACCCGGTAATGCCGCCGGCCAGAACCACCTGCGGATAAAGACGGGTAATCGTGCCCCCGGTAGTGGCTTCACTGATAATATACTGCGCATCGTAGGGAATGAAGACGATCTGCGGTCCGATCCGATTCAGCGACGAGGCAATCATGGCGTAAATGTCGCTGGGCAGATTTTTTTCCGCGGTAACGTTCCCGATGTTCTTGCTTTGTACCGCCGTCCGGGGAATATCATAGGCCCGCAGCAGAATCCCGAAATCATTGAGCGCCTGCTCGAAGACGGTGGACAGTTTTTGCGCCTTCATGGTCCGATCGAGTTCGACCACTTCTTCATCCTTGATCTCCCCGGCCATCCAGCCGCAGGAAACGCCCCAGATCCCGGTCGCCGCCAGTATCGGAAGGGTCAGGAAAGACCGCCACCGTTGTTTTGCCTTATTCCACATATGTGTTGACCTTCCTGATTCGGGGGTCGGCGGTGTTGGTGTTGCCGACGGAGCCACCGGTTTTGAGCGCCCGTTCCTTTTCCTTGCGGGTCACATAAACGTTCTTCGTCCCGGTCGGGTCGATGCCGTTGTTTTCCTGGTAAACATGGGCCATATGGCGTGTTTTCAGTCCGGAGACCACATTGCCGCCGCCCACGGTGGTATTGACTTCGCGCACAATGCCGCCCTGAACCTGGACGTTGCCCACGCTGGCGCCGCTGCTCCGTCCGGAACGACTGAAGTCGAGGCCCTGGCGGGTTGCCGTGCCGGATCCCCGACCGCTGCCGGCGCTCACCGTCCCGATCGTTACGCTTTTCCCAACCGCATTGATGTCCTGATTGACTTCCGTGGTAATCTTTTTCCGGTTGACCTCTCCTTCCACGGCGCCGGCCTTGACCGTGGCCCCGGCGGCATTGATATTGCCGGTGAAAGTGGTGGTAATGGTGGAATTTCGCGCTTCCCGGACATCGACGCCGGTTTTTACGGTCGCATTGTCGGCGTTGATATGGCCACGGGTATCGACGGCAATGGTGGAATTTCTGATGGTGGCGTCATCGGCCTTGATCCCGGTGGTGACGGCGGAACGGTTGCGGGCGGTTACCGTTCCGCTGAACCGGTTGGTTAACGTGGCGTCCCCGATTTCCGCGCCGCGGGCCTGAATGCCGGTATTGACGGCAGAACGGTTGCGGGCTTCGATCCGGGCTTGCTCATTGACATTGACAATAGTCGAATCCTTGACCACGGCGCCTTCGTTTTTAGGTAAGGCTGTAACCGTGATCCCGCATGTCAATACAGTTATTGCAATGAGTGTTTTCACGACCGCTTTCTCCCTGTTTTCCACAAAATGCCCCTGCTGTGGCGGAGGAATACGCTCTTTTAACTATATGATAATTCATTTCTCATTGCTTTGCAACAATTAAACAGTTGTTGGAATTAATTTTAGGGTAAAAAACTACAGTTCCGGGGCGCAAACGATCCGAAAACCGATGTTTTTCCGTCCGCTTTTGTAGTCGAAGCCGTAACGCGAGGAGCATTGCAAATCAATCGGGTCGCTGGTATAAGAGCCTCCCCGGGCCACCTTGAGGTTTTCGGCGGAAGAATCCGGTCCGACCGGATCTGCGACATCCGCCACCAGAAACTTGTCGCCGTACCAGTCGTTGCACCATTCCCAGACATTGCCGTGCATGTCGTAAGTTCCCCAGGCGTTGGCCTGCTTGCCGCCGACCGGATGCGGTTGTCCGGAGGTATTGGCACGATACCAGGCCCGGTGGTCGAGTCCGGCGGTCGTGTCGCCGAAGGAATACGCCGTGGTGTTGCCGGCCCGACAGGCATATTCCCATTCCGCCTCGGTGGGCAGGCGATATTCATAACCGGCGGGGAGACGTTCGGCCCGACGTTCCTCCTGGGTCAGCCAGGCGCAAAAATTACGGGCGGTACGCCAGGAAACGGAGGTCATCGGCATCGTTGCGGCAAAGCCCCGTTTCAACCGGTATGACGCCGTGAGCGGACAATCCTTCGCGGCAAAATCGATTTCCTTGTCGATTTCATAGCGTTCCCGGCGGCTGAGTTGTCCCTGATTTTTCAGATAATACTGAAACTGTCCGGCGGTAATTTCATATTTGCCGATCCAGAACGGTCGGGTGATACTGGCGGCGCCGGGATGTTCGAGCGCATCTTCCTGCGGCGTTCCGCTGTGGGCGGTAAAACGACCCGGCCCGATCGGCACCAACTCGATTTTAATGCCCGGAATCACCCAGGCGCGTTCCGTCGACGGTCCGGCAAAGAGCTTCTTCCGAAACGTTTCGATTTCTGTCGTCAGGGTTTCAATCTCCCCGCGTTCCGTGGCGGAAAGCTGCATGCCGGGATTACTGAGAAAGGTTTGGAGTTGGGTGACGGCTTCATCGCAAAGAGTGGCCGGATCGCGCTGCCGTTCCTTTTCGTCGCGGCTGGAGATGGCGGCGGAGAATTTCTTTCTTGCTTCCGCCAGCAGTTTGCCGATGGTCTCCTCTTTCTTTCTGGCGCCGTCCTTGGCAACCTGCATCAGACTGCCGATGCGGCGGGCCAGTTTGCTGTGCTGCAACCGGTAGAAAACCAGTGCCGCCCGGTTCAAATCGCCCCGGCGCATCAACTGCAACCCGTAGTCCAGCATTTCTCCGGGCGTGTTACCGGGAATCGCGAGTTGGGCGGCCTGCTGCTCCAGATGTTTTTCCTTGACCGTCTCCGTCATGGCGGCGATCTGTTTCAACTCGGCTTCACGTCCCAACTCGGTAAATGCCGTTACCGCTGCTTCGAAATCGCCCGCCTGCATGGCCCGCAGGCCGACGTCCAGAAATTCCCCCGGCGTCATCGACAATTTCCGGGCCAGAATTTCAATCATTTCCGGTAACTGTGCCGCCACTTCCGCAGCGGCGCAACTGCGGGTCAGATCGAAACTGCGGCGGATTTCCCCGGCCTTGCGGCCGGTGTCGATCATCGACACGACCAGATTGATTTTTCCCGCCGCATAATCGGCCTGTCCGGTAATGATGTAACCGGCACCGACGATTTTTCCCAATTCCTGCGGTTTGAGCTGCGGACCGGAAGTGATATTCTGTTCTTTCAGCACCTTGGCGATTTTGGCGCGGGTAACAATGAGATAACGTCCCGACTGCGTCAGTTCGTTTTCCATGCGTTCCGCGATCCACCAGCCGGTGATATGAAGCCGGGTCAATCCCTCGGCCACGCTGAAGTCATGCACCGCCACGATCTCTTTTTCCCGCGGCGGTTCAAGCGGCTGTTCTTCCGCTCCGACCGTCAGCGGCAACAGCCATAAGCCGATCAGAACCGGAATAAAGGCCATTCTGTTCATTTGCCTCCCTTCGTCGTGGCCGGTGAAACCGGTGTTGCGGCTGCCGGTGTTGCGGCCGCGGTTAGCGTTGCCGCCAATTTATCGATATCGACTCCGTTCTGCTTCAGCTTCAGAGCAATCATGGCGGCTTCGCCCAATGCCGTTACTTTCGTCACCACCGGTTGTTGCAGATAATATTTGGCGTCGAATTG
>JAQUZV010000230.1 GCA_028691155.1 Victivallales bacterium | reverse complement strand
GCCGGTTGTGGGAGATGAAATTCATCATATCGGCGGCAATGATGCGGTCGCCATTCCAGTGGAGGTCGGAAAAAAACAATAATTTCCGTCCGTCCAGTTCCGGATTGCCGCAGGCTATATCGTAGGCAACCAGGCATGCCTTTTCCCCGTCGGCAACAACCGGACGATTGTCATAGCCGGAAATCTTTTTCCATCGTTTCAATATCCGGCGTTGGGGAGAAAAGGGCCGTGGTCCGATCATTTATGCTTCATCGGCAAGAATTTTTACCATTGTCTCGGGCAACGGCCGGACCGCGGTGATTCGTCCGGTATCGCCATCGGGCATCGGAATGGCGTCGCCGATCTTTTTGCCGAGGAAGAGTTCGCCCAGCCGGGTCTTGTACGACAACCAGTTCTTTTCCGGATTCCCGTCCCAGGCCCCGACCAGATGAAACGTTTCGGTGCGGCCGTTATCATAGGTGACCACCGCCGTGGAGCCGATGACAATACGATCGGTTACTTCGATTTCCTTGAAGTTGATCGGTTGAATCATGACGATCTGGCGTTCGAGTTCATTCCGGCGCCGGGAGAGGAAGTTGCGGCGTTCCTTGGCCGCGTCGTATTCGGCGTTTTCGCGGAAGTCTCCGTGGGCCCTGGCGGTTTTGAGCGCCTCGCGGTTTTCCGGAATGTGAATGCGGATAATGTCTTCGAGTTCCTGAATCAGGGCCTTGTGGGAGCGAACCGACGTAATGGTCGGCGACTGGGCCGGCGAGGTCTGAGCTCCTTCGTCGCCGGCTTTGTGATTGCCGTTCAGAAGTTTTTTCCCTTCGCCGCTTTCGATCAGGGCGCGCAATGGTTCGGAGAGACGGGAAAGCTTTACCAGCAAACTTTGCTGTTCGCCGGGGAGGAAGAACTTTGCGCCCTGAAGTGCATCGACGAATGAGGTGACATCATCACCGGCGCATCGCAGCAGATGGGACTGGAAATCTTTCTTGTCGATGAGATGTTTTTTCAGGTCGCGCTGTGCCGTGGCCCAGGCCGCCGGCAGATCGCGTTGGGCCAGGGCGATCGAAACGTTGCGGATATTGACCAGACGGAGGAGGGCGTCGGACAATCCGCCCCGGTTTTTCCAGATCCAGAGCAGAATGTCGCTGGAGTGGTTTTCGTCTTCCAGAATGATGTCGGACAGCAGTTCATGATCGATCTGGTCGCTGAACTGCGTCAGGCAACGGAGCGGCAGCCGCAGCGCGTATTCGGCCAGATACTGTTCGCCCAGGAGCGCTTGGGAGGCTTTGATGAATCCGGGCATATTTTTGACCTGCAGTTTTCCCCAGATTTCCAGATGGCTCAGATTGATGTTGTTGAGTTGTTCCGGCCAGAACGGCATCCGGTGCTGCAACGGCGAAAGAATATCGGCGAGTTCCTCGGGCTTTAAATGGGTGGCCAGCATGGAAATCGACTCGACCAGAAGCAGGGTGTCTTTCAGGTTGACGGGACGCACCCGGGTGAAAAACGCTTTGAAACGGGTCCGGTCGTCGGCGTCGAATTGGACCCCTTTGATATCTTCCAGCTTCTGCATCAGCATGTGAAGTTCCTGTATGCTGCGGGCTTCGCTGGGCTTGCGGCCCATGCCGGCAACAACACTGCCGGCCTCGGATTTCCACCACCCTTCGAATTTGGCGGCGGACATGAAACCGGGCACGATCGTGTCGAAGGCGATTTGTTTGAGTTCATCGTCGCATAGCGTATTGAGGACGTATTTTTGGGCAATATGGCGGAATTCCTTGGCGATAATCCGCAGTTGGGAACTGGCCGGGGCCAATTTGCGGGTTTCGGCGCTGGGGGAAAACAATTTGAAGGTGGCAAGCACTTTTTCGAGCGGAACGGCAAACGAGTTGGAGCCGTTGAGGGCGTTGACCGCCACGGAACCGGCAAATTCGTCGATGCTGGTAATCGATCCCCAAACCTTGATGTCCGGCTGCCAGGTGAAAACTCCGATTTTCAACTGTTGCAGGGTGTGGAAGCGGATTACGGTTTCGGGCAGGGACACCTTGCCGTCCCGCAGGCCCAGCGCCCGGAAAAAGGCGGTTTTGTTCATATAAGGCGGCACCAGCTTTTTCATGGCTTCGGCGAGAACTTTGCGGAAAGTGGCGCTGTCGCGCGGGTCGAGTGCGGCGAGCGCGACAATGAACTCGGCGCGGGCCGGATTGAGGTGTCCGTCCCAGCTTTCCACCAGGAAATCGATGCTTTCCGCCGTCGGGTTGTCCTGCAACGATTCCAGTTGCTGTAATTCCGTCAACAGTTGGGCCGGTGTTTCTGCGGTGAAGGATTCGGTGGCGTCGATGAATAACTCTTCAAGATTGCTTGCACTCATGATTCTATAAAATCCAATTTTCTTTTAGTGTGTACTGGTTGCAGTTTGAGATGTCTGTCATCAGCCGGAAATTTCGCCGCAATAACCGGATGATTTGATAATCGGATAAAATAGCCGCTGAAGAGAGAGTTTGCAAAAAAAAATGGGGAATAATCGGGACATAGTGCGGAAAAAAACGTTAATCCGAGAAGATGACATGAAGAAAAATTTATTATGGCGGCGGTTTTATATTGGAACCTGTAATCGAGGAAAGCCGGGGAACGGCCATGTAACATCCCGATCGGAAAGTGATGCCGCTTCGGGATTACCGGTGATGGATCGTATTTGGAACGATGGGGGCGAGAGGGGGGTGGAAAATCCGGCGGCGAATAAGGAAATTTATGATTTATCGCCCCCCCCCGGCGATTAGTTGTTGAAAAAATGATTTTGCGATTATATCTTAACATTCAATCTTGACCGGCGGGTTGATGGAGTGGCGCCGTGTTTTGCGTAATGAGGAGTGGTAAATTCTGGAAGGAGCCTGAAAGCATGAATTATGAGACCCCTTGTGTTGAGGCGGTAATCGAGACCTTCGGCGCCATGTGCGGGATAGCGGCGGAACGCCAAGGTTCGGCCGAGATAATCCCCACCCCGAAGATGATTCAGACGGACGAAATGCTGGGCATTATCGGTATGACCGGGGCCAGCAAGGGCGACATCATGATTTCCATGAAGATGGAAGTGGCCAAGAAACTGGTGGGGGCTTTCATCATGGAAGAGATCAGTGAAATCAATGATGAGCTCATGGACGGGTTTGGCGAAATATTGAATATTATTGCCGGGGCGTTTGCCGCCAAAGTGGAGGGCATAAAATTTCAATTGGCGCTGCCGACGGTAATGGTGGGACAGCATCAGACGCATGTTCGCGAAGGAATTAAATTTGTTTCCATTCCGATGCTGTTTCCGGGTTGGGGTGAATTTAAAGCGATGATTCTGATGGAGGAGACATGAGAGTTTTACTTGTTGACGATTCCACCACGATGCGCAAGATTCAGCGGCGGTTATTGTCCGGGCTGGGGTGCAACGATGTTTTGGAAGCGGGAAATGGCAAGGAAGCCATGACGGTGTTGGAGAACTTCGACTTTGAGTTCGACTTGGTGCTTTGCGATATGAACATGCCGGAGATGAACGGAATCGAGACTTTGACGGCCATTCGGGCGGTTACGAAAAAATTACCGGTGGTGATGTGCACGTCGGTGGCGGAAAAAAGCGCGGTGATGGAAGCTATCCGGAACGGAGCCAACAATTATCTGGTCAAACCGTTTGCTCAGGATGTATTCATTGCCAAAATCAAGCCGTTTCTTTCCTGAATCCGGTCCTTCCACCGGTGTTATACGTGGTTCTCCGGTGAGCTGATGCCGAGAAAAAATTTGCATTTTACCGTTAACTCGTGTAAATTACAGATTTTATATTCAATGCGGCTGCCGTCCGCGGGGCGGAAAAACAGCTGTCATAGGGCAGAAGAACACAACCGGATGAAGGATTTTCAGAATTAATGATCAAGCCGATTTTTGTATTTTCCGGCCAGGGCGCTCAGTCGGTCGGAATGGGAAAGGATCTTTGTGCGGCCAGCGCCGCGGCCGCGGCGGTCTTCGCACAGGCCGATCGGGCCATGGACTGGTCGGTGAGTGAAGTTTGTTTCAACGGGCCGGAAGAAAAACTTACCGCCAGCCGTTATTGCCAGCCGGCAATCTATACCATGAGTTGTGCCTGTCTGGCCGCTTTCCGGGAAAAATTCCC
>JAQUZV010000229.1 GCA_028691155.1 Victivallales bacterium | reverse complement strand
GACGGTCGAGGTGGCGTGGACATTGGCGTAATCGATGGCTTCCGGCGGCAGACCGGCATCGTGCAGGGCGTCGGCCATGGCCATGGCAACTCCGTTGCCGTCCGGCTGCGGCGCGGTCATGTGATAGGCGTCGGCGGAGAAGCCGGCGCCAGTGATTTCCGCATAAATGCGAGCTCCGCGCCGTTGGGCGTGATCAAGGGTTTCCAGGACCAGGGCGCCCGCGCCTTCGCCGATGACAAAACCGTCGCGGTCGCGGTCGAATGGCCGCGAGGCATGAGCGGGGTCGTCGTTGCGTTCGGACAGGGCGCGCATGGCATTGAAACCGCCCACTCCAGATTCAGTAATACAGGCTTCCGTCCCGCCGGCGACAATGACTTCCGCCCGCCCCAGCCGCAGATAGGTCAACGCGTCGGCGATGGCGTGCGCCGAGGAGGCACAGGCCGAAACCGGGGTGAAATTAATCCCCTGAAATCCGTATTTGACCGCGATCAGGCCGGCACTCATATTGGTCAGCAGCCGGGTGATGAAGAAGGGACTGAAGCGTGGGGTGCCGCGATGGGCGGCGTAAGCGCAGATCTGGTTGTCGATGGTGCCGAGTCCGCCCACGCCGGAGGCCCAGATGATGCCGACACGGGTCCGGTCGACGGTGGCGGGATTCAGTCCGGCGTCGTGAATGGCTTCGGCGGCGGCGGCCAGACTGTAATGACAACATGGATCGAGCCGTTTGACTTCTTTGGCTTCGATATAATCTTCGGGGCGGAAATGCTTGATTTCGCAGGCAAATCGGGTTTTGAACCGGGAGGCGTCGAATTTGGTGATCGGTCCGGCGCCGCTGACGCCGGCGCGAATATTGGCCCAGGATTCGGGCAGATTATTGCCCAACGGGGTAACGGCTCCCATGCCGCTGATGACCACGCGTTGCAGTTTGACGAGGCGATCCGTTTTCATTTTGCTTCCTTGAATTGTGATTAACTTAGTTGTATATGCAACTGTTCCGACAAAAAAATTATTGTCCGGAACCGGACAGGCGATCGGTCAACGTTTTGATCTGGGCAAAATTATCGGCGCCGAGCAGATTTCGGGCCTGTTCCTGGGATATCTGCCATTGGCGATAGACTCTGCCGAGCATGGTACGGCCAGCATCCGTCAGTGCCAACGGCCGGAGGGTGCCGTTCGGGTGGGGCAACTCTTTCAGCCAACCCTGATCCAGCATGCGGTCGAGATTGCGGCTGACGGTGGATTTTTCCATCTGCATGATGCGGCCCAATTCCTTGCGGGACATCTGCGGCCGTCTGGCCAGGACGATCAGCATGGTACCCTGATTGGCCGTGATCCCCAGTTCCTGCAGATTATGGTCGTAAAGCTTGGTTATCACCCGGTTCAGCAACCGGACCCGGAAGGCAATACACTCCCGGCTCATGGCATTGGCCAATGCGGCGGCTTCCTCGGTATTCAAGGGAATTTTCTCCTGATTGTTGTATATACAACCAATTATAACGCCACCTTGCCCTTTTGTCAAGCGAACGACGGAAAATCTTACCTCCCGCGTTCGGGAGGGGACGATCAAGGTTCCAATTCGATGCAGGAAATCCAGCCTTCGCGGCCGGGAAAGTCCCGATTGACGATACGGCCGCGCGGCAGCGTGGTCAGGTCCGCCGGCAGCAGTTCGCGCAACGGCACGAATTCATAACCCAGGTCCTGGGCCCGGCGGACATATTCGTCGAACATGTTGCGGCAGATATTGCCTTCGGCTTCGGCGTGGATGGTCAGAATATTGAGGGCATCAGGACGCAACAGCTTCAGCATATGATCGTTATAATTGTCGTTGGTGACGCCGTCGCGGCCCAGTGCCTCGTCGTAGGTGGGCATGGTGACCGGCAACTGCGGCTGATTCATTTCCCGGTCGCCGACTTTGGGAACGAACATGGCGTCGCCCCGGCAGTCGCTGTTGTAGCGGAACGGGAAGCGCGCTTTCTGTTCCAGGACGGCGTTGCGGCATTTCCAGCCGGGAACGGCGGAAGTTTCCGGGGCGCGACCGAGAATTTCGCCCAGCATATCCACGCCCTTTTTCAGCGCCCGGTAGAGCTGCTCGTCGCTCATCCGATCGATTCGTGCCTGCCACTGGTGATGATCCCAGCAGTGCAGTCCCATTTCGTGTCCGGCGGCATCGGCTTCGCGGATAATCGAACCGAGATGTTTGCCGATACCCGGCCCCGGCCAGCAGGTGCCCATCAGGATAATCTCCGGTCCGTAGAGGCCGGCGGCGTTGGTGCGCAGCATCTTCCAGAGAAACGCCGGTTTGAGCAGCCGCCAGAGATGACGGCCCATGTTGTCCGGTCCGACGGAAAAATAAAAGGTTCCCGAGATATGGTGTTTGGCGAAGAGTTCGCACAGTACGGGCACGCCGTGACGGGTGCCGCGAAAGGTGTCGACATCGATACGTAAACCGATTTTACGGGTCATAACTTTTTCTCCCAGATTTCCGCCAGCGTAAAACGATCTTTGCGGCATTGGTAGGTTCGGATAATCCGGAACCGGGAACGGAAATCCTCCTCCGCATTGAGGAGCAGCAAGTAACGTCCGGGGTTTCCGGCCTGTAATTCCAGTGCTTCTTCCGGGGTGCAGACCGTAACCCGGCGATGCAGAAAATAGACGGCACAACCCCGGGTACGTTCCATCGGGTTGATCAGCAGCAGTTCTTTCCCGTCTGCCAGGTCGGCGGCAATCCGGGTGAAGGCCGTGCGGAAAATGCCCCGGGACCGGACGCGTTCGGCCCGTAAAGTGTTGATCAGCAGAAAAGCCACCGGAAAGAGCAACAGCACCGTAGTGGCGGCCCGGCCGAACTGCCGTTGCCGCAACAGCCACATCAGCAGGATGGCCAGCAGCAGGGCGCAGAATCCGAGCGGCTGCAGTTCCGGCGTTCGGAGGGTCAGGAAACGGGGCAGGACCATCACCACGGTTGCCGCTACCGCCGCCACTGCTCCCAGTCCGAAGCCCAGCCAATAAAGCACCCGTCCCGGTGCCAATACCCGGTTTTTCCAAGTGATTTCACCCTGCAGCAGCAACCCGATGAAGCCCCCCGCCAGCAATGCCATCGCCGGGTTGGTCGGCAACAGATAAACCATGCGTTTGACCGAGGCGATATTCAACAGCAGCAACGGGAAAAGCAGATAGCACAGCAACATCAACGCGGCGCGGTTCCTGTCCCGATAAAATTTCCGGCCGAACCAGAATACTCCGGCCCAGACGAAAACCTGCCAGGGCTGAAAAATTTCTCCCAGCTTGCGGAGGTAATAGAACCATGATTCCCGATGATCCTGATGGTTGCCGGCAAAACGGTCGAAGTTGTTGGTAATCAGCACCACCTTGCCGCCGTGTTCCCACCCCAGTTCCCGGTTGAGATAATAAATCCATAGCGCCAGCGGCAGCAGCGCCAACATCACGCCGGAGAACATCAACAGCCAGTTACCCCAGGTCGGCCGGCGGCGAATCAGGTTGTCACAGCACAGCCAACTGCCGACGGCGGCACCGGGAATCGCCAGTCCGATCATGCCTTTGGTCATAATGGCGCCGCCGGTTGCCAGGGCGAAGACCAGCATCCAGCCGATTTTCTGTCGCCATGGTGAGGCCACGGCACTGCAGTAATATCCGAACACGGCGGTCAACGTTAAGCTGGCCAGCAGCATATCCACGGTGGCCGATCGTCCCGATCCCCAGAACTGCGGCGCTACCGCCAACACCAGCGCGGCACAGAACGCCGTAAATGGTTTGAAGCCCAGTTTGCCGGCGAAGAGGAAGCAGACGACGACGGCCCAGATCGCCGCCAGCGCCGAAGGCAGCCGGGCGGCCAGGTTGTCAATGCCGAACAACTTGAACGACAATGCCTCGGCCCAGTAAAACAATGGCGGCATTTCCAGGAAAGGCTCGCCGTTGAGGCGCGGTGCCACCCATTGGTGATCGAGGACGAATTCCGCGCCGATCGCCCCCACCCGGACTTCGTCGGAACCGGTGAATTCCGGTTGCGCCAGGTTGCCGAGATAGAGCAGGGCACTGAAAAGCAGCAATACCGCCAGATAACGCCGGGTACTGCCGGGCGCATTCAACTCGAACTTTCCCGCTTCGAAACTGAAGATGTTATACAT